>JBBSDR010000575.1:0-5316 GCA_038240465.1 Gemmatales bacterium | reverse complement strand
GTGGAGGGACGATGCCGAACCGTAAGTCCGACTCAACCACAGCCACTCAGGGGCTGGACAGCAGCGAGCCGAAAGGCGAGAGCATCAGCGGCTATTTCCGCAGAGTGTTCGAGGCGAACCCGAAATGGCTCGCCGCCCGCTCCAACAGCGAGGTCCTCGCCCAATGGTTACTGGATCACCCGGGCGAGATCGAAGTTCCCGATCGTGTTCGCCAGAACCTCTCGAACGTAAAAAGCGTCCTGAGGCACCAACTCCGGAGGAAGCCCGGCAGACCACGGAAGGATAGCCTGCCCGCCGAGACTGCAGCCGTCTCGACTGAGGCCCCGCGCAAGAGCGCCCGCGGCCTGGATGGTCTGGAAGAACAGATTGATGAATGTTTGAGCCTCGCCAAGCACCTCGACCGAGAGGGACTCACCAACGTGATCGGTCTGCTCAGGCGGGCAAGAAACGAAGTCGTCTGGAAGATGGGCGAGAAGTAGAGGAGAAGCGATCGCCCTCGCCCTCGCTTCAGGATTGATCCTCGGCGGCGCGTGTGACCAAACCTTCGTACTGAATGAGAAACCCGGCCAGCGGCGCACTGGCTCGCACCACGATGGCGCAGCCGTCCTCCTGGCCGATTTCAATTCCCGTGCCGCTCGGCCCCAGCCACAAAGGCCAGCGCAGGCCGCAAAACCAGACCCGCTGCAACTCCAGCCGCAGCGCCGGCCCCTCGACCGACAACTGGAAGCCCAGCCGCCAGGGACCGAGCGCCTCGACCATCAGCCCATCGCGCTCCCATTGAAGCGATTCGAGTTTGTGTCCGGCGAAATCGCGCCGCCAGCGTTCCCGTTCCCCCTCCGGCGTCACCCGCAGCCGCACCGGCACTGCCTCCCCGGCGCGAGGCAATCCGCCCAGGTTGCGGAACAGGCCGCGCAGCCAGCCCTTGCCGTGAGTGATGCGGAACGTCGCCGTGAAGTGGCGTTCGCGTTCGACGTCGTGAAAGTCACGCAAGGTTGCCGGCAGCCGATCGAAAGCCTCACCGAGCAATCGGCGGTACAATGAAGGCATGATTCGTTTCTCCTGATGGGGATGGTTTCATGCAGCGAAGGACCTACGTCACGCTGTCGGCGAGCCTGGTCGGCCTGCTCGTGGGCGGCCCGTTGTTCACGGTCGTGGCTCTGGCCGCGCCGTCGAAGACAGGCTTTCTCGTCGCCGGCGGCGTCACCCTGGCAGCCGCGTTGATCGGCGGCCTCGTCGGCCGATCCGATCATGTGCGCCGCTGGGAGAAGATTCGGCAAGTCGTCCGCGTCCGACGGCAGTTCGGGTTCCAGTATCGGGCCAAGGTGCCGGCAAAGGAACTGGAGCCATTCCGAACGCTGGAGTTATTTCAGAACAATCGTCACATCCCGGCCACCGACTGGATGCAGGGCGTCTATCGCGGCGAGAGCGTGCTGCTGTTCGACTTCGTCGTCGGCGGCGGCAGTCAGGCAACGCGCCTCGCCGGCCAGGCCATCGTCTTGTTTCCCGAAACGGCGTCCGGTCTGCCGGTGTTCCAGGCCCGGCCGCGCAACGCTCTGCGCGACTTTCTCGGCGACGACATCAGTTTCGATCCCGCCGCCATTGAGGATGCCGGCCAGCGCAAGGCTGTCGAACGATTCACAAGGACGTACGTTCTCGTCTCCGCCGATGAGCTTTCGGTGCGACAATTCTTCACCGCGCACGTCCTTGGCTTGCTGGCGGATTGTCCGGGCTGGATGCTCTTCAGTGATGGCCAGCATCTGATGCTGATGAAGCCCGAGGACACGCCTCTGCTCGAACGGCCCGCTTACCTCAAGACGGCGTGGATGCTGCGCACGGCCCTTCTGGATGCGCGGACCGAGCAGGAAGCCTCGCCCGAGCAAGCGTTCGCGCTCTCCGCGCCCGACGCATTTGTCCCCGGCAAGGAGCGCGGCCCCGGCTATCGCGTGGCGCAGGTGGTGTGGCGGATTTTCATCGGCGTCGTCTCCGCGGCGGGACTGGGCGCCCTGGTCGCCCTGAAGTTTGTCCGGGGCGGCAACCTGCTGATCGCCGCCCGCAATGGCGCGCTTATCGGCCTGGGTATCCTCGGGGGCGTGCTGCTGCTGCTGGGGCTATTCGTCCTGGGCCGCATGCTCGTTACGCATCTCTTTTCCGCGAAGCCCGCCGAACCGGAGGAGCTGTCATGATCCGCCTCGCCGCCCTGGTCCTGCTGCTGCCGCTGGCGGCGAACGCGAAACCGTTCAAGATCACCGTCCTCGACGAACAGACCGGGCGCGGCGTGCCGCTGGTCGAGTTGCGAACCGTCAATGGCTTGCGACTGTGGACCGACAGCAACGGTGTGGCCGCGTTTCACGAGCCGGGCCTGATGGGACAGAATGTCTTCTTCCACCTTGCGAGTCACGGTTACGCCTATCCCAAGGACGGCTTTGGCTATCGCGGCAAGGCGCTCGACGTGAAGGAGGACGGCAGCGCGGTATTGAAGATCAAGCGATTGAACATCGCCGAGCGGCTCTATCGCGTCACTGGCGGCGGCATCTACGCGGACAGTCTGCTGACCGGCGTGGAAGTGCCGCTGAAGCAGCCGGTGTTGAATGCAATGGTCCTCGGCTCCGACAGCGTCGTCAACGCGCTGTATCGCGGCAAGCTGTACTGGTTCTGGGGCGACACGAATCGTCCCGGCTATCCGCTGGGCAACTACCACGTTCCCGGAGCGGTGTCGGAACTGCCGGGCAAGGGCGGCCTGTCAGGAGGCGCCGGCGTCGATCTGACTTACTTTGTCGATGGCCAGGGCTTCGCGAAGAAGACAGCGGAGATGCCGGGCAAGGGTCCGACGTGGCTTGGCGGACTTGTCGTACTGAAGGACGCGAAGAAGGGCGAGCGCATGTTCGCGGCCTACGCCAAGGTGCAGCCGCCGTTGAAGGTCTACGAGCGCGGCCTGTGCGAGTGGGACGACGAGGCGAAGGCGTTCAAGAAGGTCATTGCCTTCGCGGCGGATGTGCCGCTCTATCCGCACGGCCATCCTTTCCTCTACAAGGATGCCGGAGTCGAGTACGTCTATTTCGCCGATCCTTACCCGCTGGTCCGCGTCAAGGCGGATGCCGTCTCACTGGCCGACCTGTCGTGTTACGAGGGTTACACCTGCCTGAAGGCGGGGACGAAGCTGGCGGATGCAATGGTGGCTCAGTACGGCTGGAAGAAGAACACGCCGGTCGTCGGGCCAAAGGAGCAGGCCGACCTGATTCGCAAGGGCAAGCTCAAGGAGGAGGACGCTCTGTTGCAATTGCGCGACGTCGAGACAGGCAAGCGCGTTCAGGCCCATGCGGGTTCGGTGTACTGGAACGAGTGGCGCAAGCGCTGGGTGATGATTACGACGCAGTCGTTCGGAACGTCAATGCTCGGCGAGGTGTGGTACGCGGAGGCGGAGTCGCCGCTGGGACCGTGGGTGCAGGCGCGCAAGATCGTGACGCACGAGCGCTACAGCTTTTACAACCCGAAGCAGCATCCGTACTTCGACGAAAAGGGCGGCCAGGTGATCTATTTCGAGGGCACCTACACGGCGACGTTCAGCGGCAACAGCGATCCGACGCCGCGCTATGAGTATAACCAGGTGATGTATCGTCTCGACCTGTCCGATCCACGGCTAAAGTTCCCGAAGCGATGATTCAACAGGGTCCGATGACTCGGCGATTTGTGTCGTCTCAAAGTTACGATCTGAAGCCTCCGAAGAGGGCTTCCTCAGAGGGTTTCTGCGCCGGGGACGCCACTTTTAATTCTCTCGTCTTCGTCCGAAGCCATTCCGCCAGGCGACCGCGTAGCCGAGAAGCATCCCCATCGACAGGCCGACCAGGTGAGCCACGTTGGCGATCGGGCCGACCTTGCCGGTCATGCACACCAGCAGCCAGCCCAGCAGCAGCAGGGCATTCATCGGGCTGACGTACAGACCGCAACCCGGTTCGTAGATCGAACGAATCCAGACGCAGCCGAACAGCCCGAACACCACTCCCGACATGCCGCCAAACGCCGGGCTGGACAGGATGACGATCGGCGGCGGGTTCTCAACCGCTGGTCCCCAGGGATTGAGCCGTTCCAGCAGCGCGCTCGCCGAGACCTCACTGAACAGATACTGGCACAGGTTCGATCCCACCGCGATCAGAAGGACCAGCAGGGCCAGGCGGGCCGAGCCGGCACGCTTCTCGATCTGGCTGCCGAGTCCGAACAACCAGAGCATATTGAACACCAGGTGGAACACGTCAAAGTGAATGAAGATCGGCGTCACCAGCCGCCAGACTTCGCCGGACCGCACCTCGCGCAGCGGCGGTTCGGGATGCCACTTGAACCCCCCATCCACCACGATCACCTCGGTGATAAACGCATAACGCCCGACGAGCGGCTGCTGAGGCGGCGAATGGAACAGGGCGGTGATCAGTACGCTGAGGACGATCAGGCTGAAGGTGAACTGATTGGGAGAGGGCCCGCTCCAGGCAGCGTCGCCACTACCGGCGCGGGGCTGCGGTTTGTCTTCCTTGACTGGTTCCACCCTGGGGACGTGGCGATAGCGTTCGTCGCCGGGGTGTTGCTGGAAGTGTTGCACGATCTCGCGCGCCCGGGCGACCTTGTCCTCGTCGCAGACCCAGAGGACGCAGCCTTGCGGCGACTCCTCGAGGCGCGTCTCGATGGACTGCGATTGCAGGTAGCCGGCCAGTTTTCCGGCCGTGTCGGCGTCGGGCAGTGTGCCAAGCTGTCGCATAGGTCCTGTCTATCTTGCTTGTCGCTTGCGGCGGAAAATCACCGGCGTGTCGCGGCCACGGGACGCAACGGCAGTCCCAGTCCCTGTCCGGTCCGCCCGCCATCGTTGAAACGCCACACCATCCGGCCCAGACGGTCGATCTCATTCACTTCGCCCGCCGTCGTACTCGTCACCAGCGTGTTGCCGTCCGCAAGGCGCTGCACGGCAACCGGACTGATTGGTTCCGCCTGCCAGAGCAGTTCGCCTCTGAGGGGAGGTGAATTGCCCGGCTCGCGCGGCACCATCCTGATTGCCGCCGCCTGCCAGAGCACTTCGCCCGTGGGGCTGAACTCGAGGATGCGCTGGCCCGCATGGTCCGGCACAAGGACGCGCTTGTTCGCCGTCACATCGATGCCCGGCGCCAGCACCGGCTTGCAGCCCGTCTCGAAGCGGCGCAACTCCTTGCCCGCCGTGTCGAGAAACAAACACGTCCCATCGACGGTCAACACCACCGTCTGTCCATCCTGGCAGCGTCGCGCCGTCGCCACGATTCGCTCCGGCCAGCTTTTGAACAGCTGCGATGATCCCGTGCG
>JBBSDR010000574.1:0-5323 GCA_038240465.1 Gemmatales bacterium | reverse complement strand
CACTTTCGCTACCCGGCACGTGACGGGCGCCGCCAGGTCAAACTGGAGACACTGTCAACCGATGAACCATCAGCCATTGATCACCTGCTCCGCTCCCACGTTGGCAGCGAGGCCCTGTCCCAGCTGCAGGTCTGTCACGCGGAGTTGCAAGTCCGGCTGCGCATCGACGGCCAGAGCAAGAACTACCCGATCCGACTATGGCCCAACCGCTGCAATATCAGCCAGACACCGCTCGGGAATCGCTTTAGAACTTGCCTCCAGCGATGGGGACTCCGCCATGACCGCAAGTCTTGAATTGCTCCTCGGCCTGCTCGATGAGGAGAGGACGCCCGCAGTCTCGAAGGAAGACCTCGAGGGCGAGAACGGACTGGCGCTGCGGGTGTGCCAGGAGATCGGCTTCCTGAGCAAGGAGACCGCAGTGAACCCGGTCCTCAGCTGCCCTTACTGCACGGACGGAGTCCCATACCGCCTCGGGAAGCGACTCATCTGCAATCACTGCCGGAGCACGGTGGAGGATCAGGAGTTACTTCTCTGGCAGATCGACCGGGAAGGATTCCTACGATGGCTCGCCGCAGAACTGCATCTGCGAGGCAATGTGCGGCGGGTTAACAGTTGCCTCTGGCAACTGGGTACGTGGGCAGGCGAGGGCGAGATCCTCGAGTGCTTCTTCCGGACGCGCGGCACTCTCTCCGATCCGGCCAAGAACAGGCTCTCAGCCTATCGCAACGTCCTCGTACTGTATGGTCTCTCCCCGCCGACAAATGACTCGCTCGTCCCCTCACGGTTCCTTTCACTCCTCGAACTGCTTCGGATGGATGATACCCTTCATGTGGCGGACCTCGCTCCGCTCCTGCGGCCGAGGGGGAACGTCCGTTTCGATATGCACAGCGGGACTCTCTGGGCCGGGGAGGCGTGGATGGGTGAAGTTCCTTTCGGCAGCAAGGAGTTTTTCTTTCTGCGATGTCTGGCAGAGCGCCTCGACCGCTTCGTCGCATACGCAGACCTGAAGCATGAGGTCCTCCGGCAATCGGGAAGCATCGACGAAACCGAGGAGGCCACCTTCTGCCAGGGCCTCAAGAGCCGGATCAAGAAGAAGTGGATTCCAGAGATCGACCGATTGATCGTCACGACGAATAAGGCCGACGGGTACAGACTGCGGAGTTATGCGGAGCTGTAGCTCCCACTTGCGATGTCAAACGTTCTTCACCAGCACCGCGACCGGCGCGCCGTAGTCGGCATGGCGATAGTCCGGATCGCGCCTGTGGAGATCCGCCCGGCGGTGGATCGGACCCCAGTCGCCGTACGCCACGCGGCGGGAGGAACGGAAGAAGCCTCCGAGGAGAAAACGGACACGATAGGAATCCCCGTCCTGATCGAGGGGTTGGCCAAAGCGGTCAAGAGAGGCCATGTCCGCGACGTAGTACATCTGTGGCGTCCAGCCACAGAGAGAGCGATACTGCGCAAGATCGAGCGTCCGTGCCCTGATCCGGTCATTGCTGCGTCCCTGAAGGACATCGAGGTAGTCGGCGGGTGAGAGGTTGCAACCGAGGGACCGGTAGCCGGCGGTGATTGGCTCCTCTCCTTCCCGCGGAAGGAGCCGCCGATCGTCCGTGAGGGTGATGTCGTAGCCACCGGTCAGCTCTTCACCGCCGTGCTGATCAGTGAACTGTGCGGGGTGGTACACAAGAGCATCGGCGGGATCATAATTCT
The DNA here is from genome assembly GCA_038240465.1 of Gemmatales bacterium. Classification (GTDB taxonomy): domain Bacteria; phylum Planctomycetota; class Planctomycetia; order Gemmatales; family Gemmataceae; genus JBBRIK01. The sequence goes on along the minus strand of JBBSDR010000574.1, from coordinate 3,613 downwards.
CATTGTCGGGATCATACTGGCTCCACATCCAGACAGGCTCGTCGGTATCCAGGCCGCCGGGGATACGAGGGGCATTGTCGCGAAGATCTGCGGCAAGGGCTTCAGCTAAGATCGGCAGAGGAACGTTGGCGGTGATATTCAAGCAATCAAGACCCTGGAGAGACCTCTGGAAGAGCATCGTGCGGTCCGTCTCGGGAGCGTGGAGATGGCGGAGCAGGGAGAAGACCTGCGGGTCGCCTGAGTCGCCGTACGTCGGGAAGGGGTGCCAGATGTGATGCCCATCGGGATGCGCCTCGGCTGGCGGACGGTGTTCAAAGAATCCTTCTTGATGCGGACAGTCGGGATTGCTGCAAGCGATGAGAGTGAATTCCTCACCGTTCTGTCTTCGCCGTCGTTTGGTGAACAGACGATGGTAGTCCGCCCACTGTTCGGGAAGACGAAGGAGAGAGGAGAGGATCTCGACTTGCTCGGGAATCGGACGCTCTGCAAACGCAGCGATGGCTTCCTCGGGGAAGGACTGCCCGACGAGGGTCAGGCGTCCATCGCGCTTTTTCCAATCTTCCGGCCAGAGTGCGGGGTCGGGGAAGAACTGCGTGAGGGTCTGGAGGGCGTGGTCACGTTTGGCCTCTTCACGGAGGGATGTGAGCTCGGGGGTTCGGGTCGGATCTCTGTCCTTCCGCAACTCGAGTTCCACACGGATGAGTTCTCCGCGTCGAAGACCCCGTTCATCCAGCCAATCGGCGTAGATGAGACGATCGGTGTCGCCGTCGGCATCGTCCAGAATCCCGCGGAGGAATCCTGATTCCGGTGACGCTCCGATCAGATCGGTATGCGGCTGCGCCTCTTCTACATCTGGATCAAGGTCAGCTTCAGCATCGGCTTCGGGAAGCAGCGAACACACGTTGACCCGGAATTTCTCTGCAAGAGGGGCGATCTCCGTGACAGTTCTCGCCCCCAGGGCTTCCTCAAGGAACGAGCGAATAGCTCTCTTCGGCCCGGCGATCCTCTCCGCACAGGCAGACAGCGCGTCGCGGACTTTCCGCCCCTTGCGGGCATCGAGTTCGTCGAGGGGGGCAGCGGCGATGGCTCTCTGGAGATCCGCGAGGGTGTGTGCATCCTGGAGAGCATCGAGGAAAACGAAGGGACGCGACATCGGAGAGGAGGAAACAACTGCTCATCATACCACAGAACAGGAGAAGGCGCAATGAAGAGGAGTGCCGAGCGCTCGTGACGAAACGGAGAGGCCTGGCAGTACAGGCATCCAGAACCGTACCAGGACCGCCAGAACCATGTGAGGGACGCAGGCACCTGCTTCGCCGATGCTGGCGGCACATTTCCCCTGCCCACGCATGACCGCCCCGCACTACACGACCCACGATCCCTACCTCGCCAGCTTCGCGGTCAGCCAGGGCATCCCGCTCGCCGGCTGCAAGCGCCTCGGCCCGAAGAAGGTCGAGTTCCGCTTCGAGGCCGGCCCGCGTCTCCACGGCCTTCTTCGCCTGTACTGGAGCGGGGTGCCGGTCTTCATCGCGCCCGCACAACTCCTCGCCGCGTTGCGGCATCTCAAGAGCCGGTCCCTCACGCACGGCGGCCGCTCTTCTTCTGTCCTTCCTTCCTGAACGATCCATGCACTCCCCGCTCTCGATCCTCCGGCAGACACCCCAGCTCACTCCCGCGAGATTTCTCGCCGCTCATCCCGGGTGCTGGATCCAGTACTACGATGACACCGAGGAGAAGGACCCGTCCAAAGCGCTCTCCGCCCGCTCCTTCGATGCGAAGATAGCCCGGCGCAAGCAGCAGGAGCGATGTGCCGTCTGTTTCTCGCTGCAGGCATTCGGCGAGGCCAGGACGAAGGAGGGACTGCTCGTCTATCGCAACCTCGGCGTGGATGTCGATCTCGTTTCACCCGCCCAGCGACGCACCGTCTCTCCTACCGATATCGACTGTCGAAAGGAGGAGTACCTATCTCGCTACCTGCTGCCGTTCCCTCTCAAGCCTCACTGGATGATCGAGACACGGCATGGGTTTCACGTGATCTTCCGGGTTCTGCCCCAGCGGCAGGCCGAGGGGATCCGCGAGGCCGCGACGCTCAACAGCCGGCTCGTCAGTGTTCTGCGAGGCGATGAGAACGCCGCTCTGCTCACTCAGGTCCTCCGCGTCCCCGGCACCTACCAGTTCAAGAATCCCCAGCGGCCTTTCCTCTGCCGCGTTCTGCTCGACAATGCCAGTGCAATTCTTCCGTACAATCTTGCTGCTGTCCGCGGAGTGCTGGATACGTGGGAGGTGTTCCACGGGATCGCGAAGAGTGAGGTTGCCGGGCAACGCATGCAGGATATCGGTAACACAAAGCATTCTGGGAACTGGCCGGATGGGCTCAACGGCGCCCCCGAAGGACAAAGGAACGCGACGGCTGCCGCGATTGTCGGCGGCATCTTGGGGCGCTTGCCGTTGTACCTCTGGGAGACGGCCGCGTGGGGCGGATTGAAGGAATGGAACTATCGGAACTCTGTCCCGCTTTCAGAACGGGAACTCCGGTCAGTATTTGAGAGCATCGCTAGACGGGAACACGCAAAACGACAGGGGGAGCATCGGGAACCCGGCACGAAACCGGAAGGGGGGCTCAGAGTCCAGATTGAGATTCGGATTAACGGTAGGTGGGTTCCGGAGGCCGGCACGCAAGGGCGCGAGGGCAAGTCTTCGAGATCGGTTTCTACCCCTTCCCCACGTCACCATGCCGAGCAATGAAGAGTGGCGCAAACTGCTGGCCCGCGATGACCTCACGGACGCGGAAATCGCTGAATTCGTTCAGGACTTGCGGAACTTCCTCAGTCAGTTCCTCGACGACTACTTTCGTGACGAATTCGAGCCGGATGATGTATAATCCCAGCGCTTGCCCATGCCGAATGCAGTTATCTATTGCCGGGTGTCCTCCGACCGCCAGGTGAAGGAAGGTCACGGCCTTGAGGGCCAGGAGCTGCGCTGCCGCAAGTACGCCGAGGTTCATGGGTACGAGGTCGTCGCCGTTTTTCGCGACGAGGGTGTGTCCGGTGGCATCATCGATCGCGAGGGCATGCAGCGTCTGATAGATTTCCTCGATAAGGCAGCTCACAAGCAGGAGTGCGTCGTCCTCATCGACGACATCAAGCGGCTGGCTCGCGACCTCATTGGACACTTCACCCTCCGCAAGGCAATCCAGTCCCGGGGGGCCAGACTGGAGAGCCCCTCGCACAAGTTCACGAACGAGCCGGAGGGAATCTTCGTCGAATCGATCATGGCGGCGACGGCGCAGCTGGAACGCGACCAGAACAAGAAGCAGGTGCGCAACCGCATGCAGGCCCGGTTGGAAGCGGGCTACTGGCCGTTTTACCCCCCGCCGGGCTACACCTACGCGAAGGTCGTTGGACACGGCAAATTGCTTGTCCGCAAGGAGCCTGAGGCGAGCGTCATCCAGGAAGCGCTGCAGGGGTTCTCCAGCGGGCGGTTCCCGGCGCAGGTCGACGTGCAGCGATTCTTGCAGGAGAAGGGGTTCAATCACTGGGGAAGGGGCAAGATGGCGTACCTGGAACAGGTCAAACGCCTCTTGACCCGGGAGGTGTATACTGGCTACATCTCT
>JBBSDR010000573.1:0-5336 GCA_038240465.1 Gemmatales bacterium | reverse complement strand
GATTGCCTTCCCCGTATTCAGGTCCCAGACGTAGAGGAACTGATCCCAGCCGATCGTCGCCAGGCGAAGTCCGTCCGGACTGAAAGCCGCGTCGTTCGTCTCATGGAGATGGCCGGCCAGCGTGCGCACTACCCGCACCGTTCCAGGGTCCCAGATCCGAATAAGGTTGTCTTCAACGGACGCTAACCGATCGCCTTTCGGGCTGAAGGCCAGTTCGCGCGAGGCGGGCGTTCCAGCCGCCGGCGTCCAGACGGTCTGCCCCGTCTCCACATCCCACAGCCGCCCGGGTTGTTTGTCCACGGCCAACGCCAGGCGTTCGGAATCGGGCGTGAATACGCCATGCGAGCCACGCATCGTCTGCAGCAACTCGCCGTCCCGGGCATCCCACAACTTGGCCAGGCCGGTTTGGTCCGAAGTGAACAGCAACTTGCCGTTTGGACTGAAGCCGATTGATCTTCCCTCGGTAGAATGTGCCTCGATGGTGAGGATTTTTCGGCCCGAAGGGATGTCCCAGAAGAAAACCTTGCCGTCGTTGTTCAACGTCGCCAGTTGGCGAGCATTCGGACTGAAACACAGAGCCTTTACCCAGCCCGCCTCGGCATCAATGGTCAGCATGGTCCTGGCGTCCGAGGTTCGATACAGCACGACTCGGCCGGCTTCCCTGATCTTTCCGGTGAAGGAGGCCAGCAGTCCGGCTTCCGGATGACAGTCCGAGTGAGAGGCCCAGCGGCCTTTCCCGTCCAGGAGCGTTTGCTTTCGGCCTGTGAGCAGGTCCAACCTCACAAGATGAACGTTCTCGCCGCAAACCAGGAGCGTTTTCTCGTCCGGCTCGAACCAGAGTTTATCGGCACGCTCCTCTTCAAGGAGTGGATAGGTGCGCTTTTCGCCCGCGACCATGTCCCACACCTGGATCTCGCTGTTCCTGGTTCCGATTGCCAGGGTGCGGCCGTCGGAACTGAAGCGGACAGTGTTGGCTCTCTCTGCGGGAATAGCAAATGGAAGCTTGCTGCCGCGGCTGTCCCACACTCGAACAAGGCTGTCCCAGCTTCCGCCCGAGATGAGGCGCTGGCCATCGGGGCTGAAGCACACACTTCGGACGGAACTGAGATGTCCCTTGAAGGTGCGCAACTCCTTACCGCCGGGGACGCTCCAGAGCTTCACGACGGGGTCATTCCCACAGGTGGCGAGACGGGTGCCATCGGGGCTGAAAAGCAGGTTGCCGAATGAGCCGTCGTGCGCCCGGAAGGAGGCGCGTTCCTGTCCCTTCTCGACATCCCAAATTTTGACCAGGCCCGTCTCATCCATACCGGCCAGCCGGCGGCCGCCTGGATCGAAGGCGACACTTCGGAGGTTTTTTTTGAAGCCCGCCAGTTCGCGGACCTTCTTGCCGGTCTTGACTTCGCGCAGTTCCACCGCGCCGGCACTGTACAGGCCACGCGTATCTCCCGTCGCAAGCAACTGGCCGTCCGGGCTGATGGCCAGGGCGACAGCAGCGTTTTCGAGAGCAATGGTCCTGATGGTGCGTCCCGATGCCGCATCGAGTACGACGACAACACCCCCCTCTGCTGCATCCACCGCGTACAGAAGCTGGGCGCCATCGGGGCTGAAGCTCATGGCCCGGATGCGCTGGATGACGTTGCCTGCGGGCGGTTGCCAGCGGTAGTGAAACCGTTCGCGGCCCGTGGCGGCATCGCGTACCTTGATGACCCCATCGTCGTCGCCTGATGCGATCCAGCGCCCATCCGGGCTGAACGCAATGGTACACACTTCTCGGGTGTGGCCGGTCAATGTCAGCAGCTTATGGCCGCGCTGCGCATCCCACACGAGGACCTCACCCTTCCCGTCTCCCGCCGCGATCCGCTGGCCATCCGCACTGGCCGCAACGAAAAGAACGCCCATACCTCCATGCAGAGGAAACAACTCCTCGCTGATGGCGCGCTGCAAGAAGCGCCACTCCCAGAAGCGCAGCGCCTCGGGTACAGCCGAGAGGCGGTCGGCGGCTTCGTCGAGGTTGCCGTCGTGCTGGGACGCCTGGGCGAGCAGCAGCAGCGAGTTGGACAGGGCACGTTCGGCCCTTGCCTTCTCGCGCAAGGCCTGCTGTTTCTGTTTGACGGCCTCCGCGCGCTGGGTCTCCTTCTGGCGTTCCTGCTCCTTCGCCTCCTCCTTGGCTTGTCGTTCCCTGGCCGCCGATTGTTCGGCGGCAGCGCGTTTTTCTTCCGCCGTCGCCTCGGCAGCGCGGGCGCGGTGATTCTCGTTCAGGATGCCGGCGATACCCGCCGTGCCGACGAGTGCGATCAGCGCCAGCAGCATCGAAACGAGAGGCCGGCGCCGCACCCACTTGACGCCCCTCTCGGACAGGCCGACCGGACGGGCGCGGATGGCCTCGCCGGCCAGGAGACGATGCAGATCGTTGGCCAACTCCTCGGCGCTACCGTAGCGCCGTTCGGGACTCTTGTGCAGACACTTGAGGCAAATCGTTTCGAGATCGCGTGGGGTCGCGGGTTGTAGCCGGCGCGGCGGGACCGCTTCCTGGTGAAGGACCTGCAAGATGGTCTCGACAGACGTGGCGGCCTTGAAGGGAGGCCGGCCGGTCAGGCACTCATAGAGCATCGCGCCGAGCGCGTAGACATCCGCGCGAGCGTCGAGGGTGGAATGCTGGCCGGCTGCCTGTTCGGGGGCCATGTAGGAAGGCGTCCCCATGATGACGCCGCTGGCGGAGAGTCCCTGAACGTCAGCGAGGTCCTTGGCGAGTCCGAAGTCGGTGATTTTCGGATTGGCGAGCGGAGTCAGCAGAACATTCGCCGGTTTCAAGTCGCGATGCACAATCCCCGCCTGGTGGGCGGCATGCATCGCTCGCGCCAGCGTTTCCATGAGAGCAACAGCCTCGCGCCATGACAGCGGAGTGGCCTGCAAACGACGATCGAGGCTGCCGCCCTCGACATACTCGAGGCTGATGAACGGTTTGCCTTCGTGTTCGCCGATCTCATACACCTGGACGATATTTGGATGCTTGAGGGCGGCGAGCAGTTCCGCCTCGCGCGCGAAACGCTTCCGCTCCTCCGTCGAGGAGTGGTCGGCGTGCAGGATCATCTTCAGGGCGACCAGACGATTGAGGCCTGCCTGTCGCGCCTTGTAGACAACCCCCATGCCGCCGCGGCCGAGGACGCCCTCGATGGTGTAACGGCCGATCTGAGTCGGCTCGAACGAGGGGAGGGGGAAGGTTTCTCGACCGGGCGGCGTCACGGTGTCCGGCACCACGGGCGGCGTTGGCTGGTTCCCCTGCGTCAGCAGCGTTTGCGGCACGAGAGGCGTGTCGAGGGCGACTGGTTTTGTCGATGGGGAACTATCGGCCATGCTCAAAGTCCTCAATCATTATCGTCCCTGAGCGGGATTTCGGTCACGAGGATGCAGTGTACCGAAAATGGGACACCGATTCAAAGTTGCCCGGTTCGAGATGACCCACTTTGAACCATGCCGAAGATGAGACAGTTTCCCTGTGAGCCTCCGAGCAAGGAACGGAGGGCTACTGGTCGTGAAGATCGATCATAGCGGTCAGAAAGCATTACTTTACTCCTGAAGGCGTCTGATCGCGTCCATGACCAGCTTCAGGAACGTTCGGGCAGCCTTGGCCATTACCTCGGCAGAGAAGAAACGCACGCCATCGTGTAGCCGAAGTCGCCAGACTTCGGGCCAGCAAGGCACCTGAAATCTGGCGACTTCGGCTACTAGTGGGTCACTTGTCACGCCTGTAGCCATAATTGCGGGGCTTTCGTCGGCGCACTCGCTTGTGGCTGTAAGCTCCCGACCCTCCCTGCCGATGCCGCCGTTCGCGCTGCCGGTCCCGCCGCCGCCGCCGTTTCCCACCCCACCGAAACGGCGTCGGCTCTTGATTCCAGTGCGCCGCCACGGCCTCCAGCCAGGCCATGAACTCCTCCGGCGTCTGCGGGTGCTGGCCGTCCAAGGCCCGTCGTTTCAGAATCCGTTGGATGCTCTCCGCCCTGTTCAGCCAACTGCCCCCCAACGGCGTGTACAGCGGCAAGATCCCGTGCGCCAACAGCCACACCACCAACGCCAGCGACTTGTGCCCCGCCAAGTTGTCCAGCACCAACAACAGTCGTAACGGCGGCAACTCCGCCGGCAACGGCAGCGGTTTGGTCAACCCCTGCAACCACCGCTCCCACACCGCGCGGGACGCCGCCGCCGTGGGCGGCGGCGGCACCTCCGGCAACGCCGCCACCACGCCGATCAGCTCTTCCTGCAACCAGCCATGCAAGACCTCATTGGTGCATGAAGCGACGCCGCACACCCGCGCCTCTCCCGTACGCGGGTGAAACAGGGTCAACACCTTGGCCGTGCCGTCCCGGAAGTATTCGTGCGGTTGTTCGGCCGGCTGCCCTTCGGGCTGCCAGCTCGGACCCGGCTGCGGCACGGTCTGAAACGGACCCGCTTCGTCCTCACACCAGACGTCCAGGCCCAGCTGCTCCCCCAGCGTGTAGGCCTCTTCGATCAGTTTTTTTTGCCTCGGTGTCGGGGTCGGTGCGGCACCAGGTGCGGTTGTCTTGGTAGGAGTAGCCGGCCTCGTGCAGCACCTGTCCAATGGTGAAAGTGGACACCTTGGGCAAGCCGTCGGGAGCTTGCCGTAAGGCTTTTTTCAAGAGGTTGAGCGACCAGGTGGCGGTACCATCCTGGGCCGGGGTCGGGGTCCGTTGCACCTCGCGGAGGATGCGCGCGCGGGCGGTGGCATCCTAAGTAGGTTGGGGACCGCCGCCGTGCCGCAGGGGCAGGACCTCCAGACCCTGGTCGTTAAAGCGGGCGACGAGGGTGGCGACGGCGTCGCCGCTCTTGCGGCCGTGGGCGTGCGCGGCGTCTTGATAGTTGGCACCGTCGGCGACGGCCAACAAGAGACGTGCGCGGGTCGCCTCAACGGCCGGAGCGGAGGCAGCGCGACTGAGGCGGATAAGGGCCTCGCGTTCCGGCTCCGTCAAGCGGCGGAGAGGATGTTTCTGACGGCGCGACACGGCGGGACTCCACGAGACAGGGCGAGGCTTGTCCTATTCGCCCGCGAGCACTATGGCTACAGGCGTGACAAGTGACCCACTAGCCTATGTTGCGCAGTTAGTAGTGTACAAGTAATGTACAGAATATCCAATACTCCGGGGTTTTCTCAGAAATCGCTTGGCGGGTCTTCACTACAAAAGGTGGTCGGGACTCAATCGGTCTGGTAGTTCCAGCCGGAGAGCTTCCAGGATACGTTTCGGTTCCCCTTCGGGCCGGGCCACACGACGGAGTACCAGAGTCTGATCGGTGGTGGTGGGCAGGTGGATGTCGCCGATGTG
>JBBSDR010000572.1:0-5337 GCA_038240465.1 Gemmatales bacterium | reverse complement strand
TCGTCGAACGGCGCTTGCGCGACCGCGCCACGAGTGAGGACGTCGTCCAGGAAACCTTCATCGGCTTTCTGAACAGCCTGCCCAATTTCGACGACAAGCGCGAGTTGCAAACGTACCTGTTCACCATCGCCTCGCACAAGCTGACCGATCACCTGCGTCGTCAGGGCCGGCGTCCGCTGCGGACCGTGTCGGACAATCCCAACGACGTGCTGCACCAGCAACTCGACTCCAATCCCGGCGCATCGAGCGTGGCGCGCGGCCAGGAAAAGCGCGACATGGAAGAGTCGGCCATCACGCGCTGTCTCGGCCAACTGATCGCGACCTGGCGCGAGAAGGGCGACTGGAATCGGCTGAAGGTGCTGGAACTGCTCTGGGTCAAGGGCCGGGCCAACCGCGATGTGGCGGTCTGTCTGGAAGTCAGCGAACAGCAGGTGGCCAACTACCGCTTTGCCGCCGTCAAGAGGCTGAGCGAACACATTCGCAACGCGGGCCTCTCTGTCGAGGTGTTTCCCGAACTCTACGATCCGCCTGACGAAGCCTGAAATCACCACGCGACCTCCGACAAGGTAAGGGCGCGGAGATTTCGTATTCCGCCGCGGCCATGCCTCACGGTATACTTCCGCCATTCTCGCAACCCTTGCACGGAGGCACGGGAATGATCGAGCGCATCCTGCCGCGTTACCCGAGCGCTTCCACCTGAATGCAAAAGCTCGACCGCCCGGGCTGGGCGGATGGGATCAGCGTTCATGCTTATGGGCGGCGCATCGGCGTGCGAACCAATGAGCCGACCGTCTTGCCTCGCGTCCAGGAGTTGCTGCCGCCGGGCTGGGAACCCTGTGGCTCGCCACTGGTGGATCACCTGTTCTCGCTGCGAGTTGGCGGTGCTGTGCCGCGATCGCGCCTGCGGAATTTCCACCTCCTGTACGGTGGGTTCACTCTGCTGGCCCGGTCGCACAGTCTCGACGCGGTGCTGCGGGCGCTCGAATCGCATCTGCACCGTTATGTCGCGGAGTATGCTTCCAACCGCGTCTTCGTCCATGCCGGCGTCGTCAGTTGGCGCGATCGAGCCATCGTATTGCCGGGAGCGAGCGGCGCTGGCAAGAGTACGCTGGTGGCGGCGCTCCTGCGGGCCGGTGCGCGTTACTACTCCGACGAATATGCCGTGTTCGATCCCCAGGGACTCGTTCACCCCTTCGCCCGGCCGTTGTCGATCCGATCGGCCGACGGGAGTGCGTCGCGCCGCTGCGGGCCGGAAGCGTTCGGCAGCCGTGCCGGGGTCAAGCCCTTGCCGCTCGGCCTGGTGGCGATGGCGAAATACCGTTCCGGAGCGAGTTGGCGGCCGCGCTCCCTGACGCCGGGCCAGGCGGTGGTGGGACTCCTGGAGGAGACGCTGTCCGCCCAGATCGATCCGGAAGGCGCTCTCCGGGTCCTTCAGAAAGCGGTGGCTCCGGCGCTGGTCTTCAAGGGCGTTCGCGGCGAGGCGGACGAGACGGCCAGGCAACTGCTGTCGGTGCTGAACGGTCAGAGGTCAGAAGTCAAACTTGCATTTGCCGCCGTCTGAAAAGGAGGTTCCCACTCGTGTTCCCGCTGGCGCGCAAACACAGGCTGACGATTCGCGAATTGCCCGAGGAGACGCTGGTCTACGACCAGGATCGGCATAAGGCGCATTGTCTCAACGCCACGGCGCGGGCGGTTTGGCGACACTGCGACGGCCAGACGCCGGTAGATGAACTGGCCCGGATCGTCGCGGCGGAAATTGGAATCGCATCGGCGTCCGCAGTCGTTGGGCTGGCACTGGAACAACTTGCACGACGCCACTTGCTGGAGGCGGCGCCCGAACCGGCCCCCGACCGCGTCGGGCGCCGGGAAGCGCTCAAGAAGCTGACTGTCGGCGCCGCGATCTTGCCACTGATCCTGACTATTGCCACGAAGACCGCGGCGCAGTCGATGTCCGAAGGGACCGATGAGACATCGGTGCCGAAGATTCAGGTCAATTTGACGCTGCCTGTGAATACGGGAGGCGGATCGAAATCGCCAAAACCAGGGCCATCGGGTCCGTGCCGGTCGCGCGGCCAAAGCTGCGTGGCCGCGGCGTCGGGCCAGCCAGGCACATGCTGCGCCGGTTTGACTTGCACGGGTGTCTCGATGAACGCCGGCGTCTGCGGCTGAGAGTTGCCGCTTGCGGCTTAGCGGACTGTCCGCTAAGCCGCAAGCGGCAAGAAGGAGGGAAAGTTGTTCCCCTTCAGTCCGGATCGATCCGCGATGGAGAACTCTTGATGACGGAACGGGGCAGCACGGTGGCGGCGGTGCTGGCCGGCGCCTGGCGGCGCTCGCCCGGACCGTTGCCGCTGTCCCCATCCGAAGTGGACGCAGTTGTTCCACTGCTCGCCGCCGGCGGCGCGGGCGGTCTGGGCTGGCATCGCTTGCGATCCACCGCGCTCCTCACTTCGGCGTCGGCTCGGGAATTACGTCAGCATTACCGCTTGCAGACGCTCCAGGCCGCTCAGCGCGAATCCGCCATTCGCGCGTTGCTACCGCGCTTGCGGGCCGCCGGCGTGGAGCCGATTCTCATCAAGGGTTGGTCGGCGGCCCGGCTTTATCCCGATCCCGGACTGCGTCCTTCTTGCGACGTCGATCTCTGCGTGCCGGCCGAGCGCATGCCGATGGCCGTGGCCGCGCTGTCCGGCGCGCCATTGCCGTGCGCCGTGGATCTGCACGCGGACATACCCGATCTGGAGGATCGCACCTGGGACGCCGTGCTGGGTCGTTCGCGTCTGGTGGCGCTGGGCGATGTGGCGGTGCGGCTGCTGGGGCCGGAAGACCAGATGCGCCTGATGTGCTTGCACCTGGTCCGCCACGGCCTGGCTCGGCCGCTGTGGTTGTGCGATGTCGCCACCTGTCTGGAGTCGCTGCCGGCGGATTTCGACTGGGACGTATGTCTTGCGGGTCGTCCCCACGTCGCCCGCTGGGTGACGTGCGTCGTTGAACTGGCTTGCCACTTGCTCGATGCGCAAACCACGACAGCGCCGAGGGAGAACGAGGCACCGTGGGTCGAGCGGGCGGTGCTGTGGTGCTGGGGTACTGAGCCGGGCCAGCCGCGCGCTCATCCCCTGCGCCGGCCGATCGAAGCGCTGCGACGGCTGCGCTATCACGGTATCAGTCCAAGCCATGGATTGACACCGATCAAGGCGGCCTGGCAGATGGGTCTGGGGCCGAGGCGCGGCTTGCCGCTTGTGTTGCTCCAGTTGGCCGCCTTCTTTCGTCGCAAGGTCCCGCATGTGCTGCATCGCCTGCTGCGCCCACGCCGCGCTGCGCTGCCGTTCGTCGTTCATCACCATTAACCGCGAGGCCGAGAGATGCCAGGGCCGCGACAGTCGCATCGGAACGGAAATGGGCGGCGCTGGCTCACGGTCGGCCTGATCGTGGCGCTGGCTGTCCTGGTGCGTTGTTCGGTGGTTGACCTGGGCCGGGTGACGGGCAGGTCGATGCAGCCGACGCTTCTGGATGGCGACCGCATCCTGACGAATAAGCTGGCCTATGGGTTGCGCGTCCCCGGCACCCACATCGTTTTGCTGTCCTGGGGAGAGCCGAAACGTGGCGATGTTGTGTTGTTCTCGTCTCCTCTGGATGGCCGGCGGCTCGTCAAGCGCATCGTGGGCGTGCCAGGCGACCGCGTCGGTGGCGAGGTTGTACCGACGGAGCACTATTTCGTGCTGGGGGACAACGCCGACAGCGTCGATTCGCGCACGTTCGGCTGCGTGCCGCGGGACCGCCTCCTCGGGCGTGTGGCTGGGATTGCGTTCTCGTTCGATCCGAGTGCGTGGTGCTTGCCACGGTGGGAGCGGTTCGGCCGCTCGCTTCTCTCGGAAGACGCCGGACAATGACCGAGAGTCTGTGGGAAAACGTGTGGGAAAACGGTGACTGGAACCTGAAATCACGCTTTCGTCGGAGGGTCCCCTCTTGGTCTTGTCCTCATGGATGGCTTTCCTGTAGAGAGGGGATGCGCAAGTACGGTCGCGATTTTCGTTCCCGAGCGCCCGCATCCGGGGAGGGTCGGATGAGGAAGTTGGACAATGCTCCCGTTCGAGCGAAACCGAGGCTGGCCGGCCTCGATCTGCTCCGGCTCCTGGCCGTGTTCCTCGTCCTTGGACGGCACTTGAGGCGGTTCCCTGAGGGTTGGCCGGGCGCCTGGGATACCGTCCTGGCAACCTGGTGTCGTGGCGGCTGGGTAGGAGTCGATCTCTTCTTTGTCCTGAGCGGGTTTCTCGTGTCGGGACTGCTATTCGCCGAGTACAGGTCGCGGGGCCAGATCTCTCTTGTCCGTTTTTACACCCGCCGAGGGTGGAAAATCTACCCCCCGTTCTTCGTCCTGACCGCAGTGACCATTGGCGTTACCTTGTGGCGCGGTCAGCCCCTGCCGCCGCGGGCCTTCCTGGCCGACCTGTTTTTTCTCCAGAGCTACCAGCCCGGGTTTTGGGGGCATAGCTGGTCGCTCGCAGTCGAGGAACATTTCTACCTGCTCCTGCCGCTCCTGCTGCTGCTCATCCTGAAGCTCAACCGCGCCTCGGCCACACCACTGAGACCCATTCTTTTCCTTGCCGGCTGTGTGGCTGCTTGCACCTTCCTTCTCAGGATGCTCCACTGGTGGATGTGGCCGGCTTACACCCCTCTCACCCATCATTTTGCCACTCATTTGCGGTTCGATTCGCTGCTGTTCGGGGTTGCGATCTCTTACCTGTACCATTTCCACACTGCCCGATTCGTGGAGGTGTTCACCCCCTGGCGGCGGCATCTGGCCGCCGGAGGAGTGCTGCTCCTCACACCGGCCTTCGTCCTGCCGGTCGAGACAACCCCTTTGATCTTCACCGCGGGATTCACCCTCTTCTATGTTGGGAGTGGCATGTTGCTGGTGGGCGTGCTCCTGTGCGAACCCCCTCGCAACCGATTCGCCCTGTGGGCGGCGGCTCTTGGGACATACTCTTACTCCATCTATCTGTGGCACCCAGCGGTGATCTACTGGGGCATCCCGGTCCTCGAGAGAATCCTCGGCACATCGTTGGGTTTCGGGGTCCGCGAAGCGATCTACCTGTGTGGTTCGCTCGCCGTCGGAGTGATGATGGCAAAGTTGGTGGAGGTCCCTGCGCTGCGGCTGCGGGACCGATGGTTCCCGTCGCGTTCGGCGGTCCCCGCCGACGTCCGTTCCGGAAGTTTGCCGCCGCCAACAGGACTCCTGGCCAGAGATGCGGCATGATGCGCTCGCTGTTTTGCCAGGATCAAGGGGTCGGCGTTCGAGGTGGTGGAACGCCATCCGCAGCGTGGGATTGGCGGTGGAGGCGC
>JBBSDR010000571.1:0-5341 GCA_038240465.1 Gemmatales bacterium | reverse complement strand
GAGCTGGAAATACAGGTCCTTCTTCGCCGCTTCCTCGCCCTGGGGCATATTCTGGAGTGATTCCTCGAAGTTTCGCCGGGCCAGCTTCCAGTTGTTGCGGCTCTTGAAGCAGTGGCCCAGGTAAAGCAGACATTTCCAGTGCAACTTCGGATCGCTCCGGGCCGCCTGCAATTCGCGGATCGCCTCATCGACCTGGCCGCCTCGCAGCAAGCGAACGCCCAGTTCAAAACGATTGGAATGATCCGTGGGAAAGCGATCGCTCTTGAGGCGATACAGGTCCAGTTCGCGCGTATTGATCTCCTTCAGCAGCCGGATGCGAATGCGGCGCAGTTCGTCGTCGGGGTTCTCCTCAAGACGTTCCTCGGTGATGGCCAGGTTCTGCCGAAACGGCTCGATCTCCAGGTCGGCCAGTTCGGCTTGCAGTTCAAAGTTATTCCCTGTCGGCCCCAGCCCCTTCGACAGCAGCGCTCGTGCCTGATCGAGTTGGCCGCTCCTGCGGAACACCCCGGCCAACTGAAGGTAGGCGTTGGCGTTGGTCGGATCGGCGTCGATCTTCGCCTTGAGGCCGACCGCCTCGCGGGCGGCGCGTTTCTCCGACGGTGTGGTGTCATGGTCGCCCTCGGCTGTCTCACGGCCGGCCGGCGAAGGCAGTTCGGTCTTCTTGCGGCTGAGCGAACCCGGACGAGGGGTCTCCACCTCGGCATCCTCCGCGCGCGACAGCCGGCCCGATGTCCCCGACACCGACGCCTCGTACTGGCCGCGGGCAATCGTCTCGCGCGCCGACAGTTCCTTGGCCTTGCCCGCTGCCTCGTTGTCGCCCGGCTCCATCTTGCGGACTAGCTCCCACAGCGCGATGGCCTGGGTGAAGTTGCCGCGCTTTTCGTACAGGCGCGCCAGCGCCCGGTTTACAACACCGTCCTCCGGCGCTTTCTGCCGGGCCTGTTCCAGGTTCCAGACAGCCAGGTCGAGCAGCCCCAGGGCGTCGGCCGCCATCGCCATCGCCATCTGCGTGTTCACTTCCCAGGGATTGCGCGTCAGCACCTGTTCGCCCAGGCTCAGGACGGCGACATACTCCCTGGCCGACAGCGCGCGCTTGACCTTCGAGCGAGTCCGGGCCGTCGTCAGCCAGGCGAGGCGCGAGCCGCGCAGGTTGTTCTTGTATTTGAGTTTCTGAGTGCGGCGCAGGGCCTGCCGATAGATCAGGTTGCCGGGGTCGAGTTCGCAGCAGGACAGCAGCAAACGAATGCCATAATCGTAGTCTCCCGCCGCGACGACCTGGTTGGCTCGCTCGAATTGTCCGGCCGCAACCTTGCGGTGTTCCGGGCTGGGAGCAGGGAGGCTGGAGGGGTCTTGGGCCATGAGAAACGGTCCCGCGGCTACGGCGTCACGCCGGGTCGTGACGGGAAAACGGAGGCAGTGCCATCCGCCGGATACGCCCGACACCGGCACAAGTTAGATTACTCGATGCCATCGTCAGGTCAAGCAAAGAGACGTTCGCGCGACCATTTCCCCCGAGTTTCCAATTGTACCCGGCTAGCCCGGCGACTACAATTCTCTCATCTCTCCTGCCGCCGATAGTCCCCGACCATCCCACCTTGCCCGATCGAGTGATGATGCACCTCCGAACCACTCTGTCCTTGTTTACCCTCGCCGGTCTGCTGTTCGCGCTGCTGCACGGCGCGGACGCCGCTCCCGGGGAAGGTCCCCCAGCATTCGCGAAAGACGGCATCGCCTTTCTCGCGAAGCACTGCCTGAAGTGTCACGGCGAGAAGGTCAAGCGCGCGGACCTCACGCTGCACACGTTCCGCGACGATGCGGCAATCCTCAAGAACCGCAAGACGTTTCAGAATGTCTTGCGGATGCTCGCGTCCGGTGAGATGCCGCCGAAGAAGGCCCCTCGACCGACGCCCGCCGAGATTGACATCTTCGTCCGAAGTGTCAATGGCGTCTTCGAGACCGCCGAGCGCAATACCAAACCCGATCCAGGACGAGTCACGATCCGCCGGCTCAATCGCGTCGAGTATTACAACACGATTCGCGATCTCGTCGGCGTCGATTTCAATCCGACCGAGGACTTTCCCGCCGACGACGTCGGCCACGGTTTCGACAACATCGGCGACGTGCTGTCGCTGTCGCCCGTGTTGATGGAGCGCTACCTCGCCGCGGCAGAGAGCATCATGAACCGAGTTATCGTGCCGAACCCGCCGAAGCCGACCGAACGCGGCGTGGGCGGCCGCTATCTCGAACCCGCTCAGAGCGATTACGCGCTCACCTGGCGTCCCCTCGACAAGCGCGGCAACATGCTGCACAGCGCTTACAAGATTAACCTGGCCGGCGAGTTCTCGTTCCGCTTCCGCGTCTACGCCCAGCAGAACGACGCCGAGCCGGTTCGCATCGCGGTCCTGCACGGCGACAAGGAACTGAAGCGATTCGAGGTCACCGCGCCGAAGGACAAGCCAATCGTTCTCGAGGTGAAGTTTTCGATGCCGGTCGGCGACCATCGAATGTTCGTCAAGCATCTCAATCCCAATGGCGACAAGGGCAGGAACCTGTTCGTCGAGTCGTTCAACCTGACTGGCCCTTTCGACACACGGCCTCTGACCCATCGCAAGTTACTGGCCGTGGATGCAGCCAAACCGAAGCGCGAACAGACGCGCGAAGTGCTGTCTCGCTTCGCGGCGAAAGCCTATCGCCGGCCGGCGACGGCGGATGAGGTCGAGCGCCTGGTGAAACTGGTCGAGGCAGCCGAGGCACACGGCGACAAGTGGGAGGCGGGCGTCCAGCTCGCGATGCAGGCGGTGCTGGTGTCGCCGAAATTCCTCTTCCGCGTCGAACTGGACGACCGGCCGCAGAGCGCTGAGGCGAAGCCGCTCGACGAGTATCAACTGGCCTCGCGGCTGTCTTACTTTCTCTGGTCCACGATGCCCGATGACGAGTTGTTCACTCTCGCCGGCAAGAAGCAGTTGTCCGCCAACCTCGACGCCCAGGTTCGCCGCATGCTCAAGGACCCGAAGGCGAAAGCGCTGACGGAGAACTTCGCCCTGCAATGGCTCCAGTTGCGCCGGCTCTCGACGTTCGCTCCCGATCCGAAGCTATTTCCGAACTTCAACGAGCAACTGCGCTCGGCCATGCTGAAGGAGACGGAGTTGTTCTTCGATGCGGTCGTCAAGGAGGATCGCAGCATCCTCGACCTGATCGACGCCGACTTCACGTTCCTGAACGAGACGCTCGCCCGCCACTATGGCTTCGCCGACACCAAGGGCAACTGGGTGAACCAGAAGCCGTCGCGTCCCGGCGGCAAGCCGATTCGCGGCGAGGAGTTCGTGCGCGTGGAAGTGCCGCCCGAGCGCGGCGGGCTGCTGACCCAGGCGAGCGTGTTGACCGTGACGTCGAACCCGACGCGAACCTCGCCGGTGAAGCGAGGCCGCTGGGTGCTGGAGCAGATTCTCGGCACTCCGCCGCCTCCGCCGCCGCCCGACGTACCGGAGTTGAAGGAGGACAAGCAAGCGGTGCTGACCGGTTCGTTGCGGCAGCGCATGGAGCAGCACCGGGCCAATCCGGCCTGTGCCAACTGTCACGCGAAGATGGACCCAATCGGTTTCGCCTTCGAGAACTACAACACCATCGGCGCTTATCGCCAGAAGGACGGCGACTTCGCGATCGACCCGGCGGGAACGCTGCCTGACGGCAAGATCTTCAAGGGAGCAACCGATCTGAAGAAGGTACTCAAGGACAAGAAGGAACTGTTTAGCCGCTGTCTGACGGAGAAGATGTTGATTTACGCCCTGGGCCGGGGATTGGAGTATTGTGACAGGCGAACGATCGATCGGATGGTGTCGGCCCTGGAGCGCGACAACTATCGGTTTTCCACGCTGATGATCGAGATCGCGAAGAGCGAGCCGTTTCGGCTGCGTCGAGGTAAGGATTGAGGTTACAAGGGGGGGATTGCAATGAGTGACATGATTTCTCGCCGGACTATCCTGCGTGGCCTCGGCGCGGCCATCGCTTTGCCGTGGCTCGAAGTGATGGGACCGCAGGACTCCTGGGCCGCCGCGCCAACACCGGGCAAGGCGGCGCCGAATCGGCTCGCCGTCCTCTATGTCCCCAACGGCAAGAACATGGCCGACTGGACGCCGAAGACCGAAGGTGCCGGCTTCGAGCTGCCCGCCATTCTCGAACCGCTCAAGGACCTTCGCGGAGACTTCAGCATCCTAACCGGTCTGACAGCCGACAAGGCCCGGGCCAACGGCGACGGCGGCGGCGATCACGCTCGCGCGCTGGCCTCCTTCCTGACCGGCGCCCAGCCGCGCAAGACCGACGGCACCGACATTCGCGCCGGCATCAGCGTCGATCAGGTGGCCGCCGCTCGCGTCGGCGCCGAGACGAGGCTCTCCTCGCTGGAGATCGGCACCGAGCATGGCTCGATGGCCGGCAACTGCGACTCGGGCTACTCCTGCGTCTACTCTTCGACGATGTCCTGGCGCTCCGCGACGCAGCCGCTGCCCAAGGAAGTCAATCCGAAGCTGGTTTTCGAGCGCCTCTTCGGCAGCGTGCCGGACGCCGACCGGGCCAAGCGCGACACCCAGCGCAAGAGCGTCCTCGACTTCGTCCGCGAGGATTCCACCGATTTGCGCGGCAAGCTCGGCGCCAACGATCAACGCAAGCTCGACGAATACTTCGGCGCCGTCCGCGACATCGAGGCCCGCATCCAGCGCGCCGAAACCCTGCCGCCGGTCAAGGCGCCGGAAGGGGCACGTCCCACCGGCATCCCGGCCGTCTATCAGGAACACCTGCGGCTCATGTGCGACCTGCTCGTCCTGGCGTTTCAGACCGACATCACCCGCGTCGGCACCTTCGTGCTGGCCAACGAGGGCAGCAACAAGCCGTATCCCTTCATCGGCGTGTCGGAAGGCCATCACGACCTGTCACACCACGAAAACAACGCGAAGAAGAAAGAGAAGATCGCGCAGA
This sequence comes from Gemmatales bacterium, assembly GCA_038240465.1. Lineage (GTDB taxonomy): Bacteria > Planctomycetota > Planctomycetia > Gemmatales > Gemmataceae > JBBRIK01. The sequence goes on along the minus strand of JBBSDR010000571.1, from coordinate 370 downwards.
TCAACCGCTTCCACGTGCAGCAGGTGGCCTATCTTCTCTCGAAGCTCGCGGCGATCCCCGAAGGGGACGGCACCCTGCTCGACCACTGCATGATCGTCTACGGCAGCGGCAACTCCGACGGCAACCGCCACAACCACGACGATTTGCCGATCGTCCTGGCCGGCTCGGGATGCGGCACCCTTAAACCGGGACGTCACATCCGCTTCGCCAACGAGACGCCGTTGAACAACCTCTGGTTGTCGATGCTCGACCGGATGCAAATTGGCCTGCCTTCGCTGGGCGACAGTACCGGCAAGCTGGCGCATCTGGCGGGTTGATTCGTTTAGAATCGATTGGGGGAGCGGGGTCGCGTTAGCGCCCCGAGTGCGAT
>JBBSDR010000570.1:0-5347 GCA_038240465.1 Gemmatales bacterium | reverse complement strand
ACAATGACGACATTCCCGATGGCGATCCGGAAGTGCATCTGGAGGGCTTCGGCCTGGAGGACACGCACTCGGTCGCCAACAGCCTGCGCTGGGGTCCCGACGGCTGGCTCTACGCCGCCCAGGGCAGCACGGTCACCGGCCAGGTCAAGCGGCCCGGCGACAAGGAGGCCGTCCACTCGATGGGCCAACTCGTCTGGCGCTACCATCCCGAGACGCGCCGCTATGAGGTCTTCGCCGAGGGTGGCGGCAACGCCTTTGGCCTGGAGATCGACGCCAAGGGTCGTATCTATTCCGGGTTCAACGGCGGCGATACACGCGGCTTCCATTACGTCCAGGGCGGCTACTACCAGAAGGGCTTCACCAAGCACGGCTCGCTGTCCAACCCCTTCGCTTTCGGCTATTTCCCGGCGATGAAGCATCATAGCGTGCCGCGTTTCACGCACACGTTCCTCTTCTACGAGAGCGATGCGCTGCCGGCCTCCTACCGCGGCAAGCTGTTCGGCGTCGAACCGTTGCAAGGGCAGGTCGTTCTCAGCGAGGTGTTCCGCGATCGCTCCTCCTTCGGGACGAAAGACCTGTCCCGGCCGATCACCACTCCCGACCAGTGGTTCCGGCCCGTCGATATCAAGTCGGGGCCGGACGGTGCAATCTACGTCGCCGACATGTACGAGCAGCGCATCGATCACAGCAGCCATTACGCCGGCCGCATCGACCGCGACACCGGCCGGATTTATCGGCTCAAGGCGAAGGGTGCCGCTCCTATCAAGCCGTTCGACTATTCCAAACTCTCCGGCCGCGAACTGGTCGCTCTGCTGGACCATGCCGACAAGTGGCACCGGGAAACGGCCCTGCGGCTGCTCGGCGACCGCAAGGACAAATCGCTCATCCCTCTGCTCAAGGAGACGATTGCCAGGCAGACGGGACAACTCGCCCTCGAAGCACTGTGGGCGCTCAACCTGTCGGGCGGCCTGAGCGACGAGGCCGCCCTGAAGACACTCGACCATGCCGACCCGTATGTGCGGTTGTGGACAGCCCGGGTGCTGGGCGATGAGAAGAAGGTGTCGCCGGCCATCGCGCGCAAACTGGCCGAACGCGCCCGGAGCGAGACGGAAGTCGAGGTTCGCAGTCAGTTGGCCTGTTCCGCCCGGCGTCTGCCCGCGAAGGATGCCCTGCCCATCGTCCGCGAACTGCTCGGCCGCGATGAGGACGCCGCCGACATTCACGTTCCGCTGCTGCTGTGGTGGGCGGTCGAGTCGAAGTGCGCCGCCGACGCCGATGCGGTGCTGGCGTTGTTCGCCGACAAGGGGCTGTGGGAAAGACCGATGGTGCGGCAGCTTGTCGTCGAGCGGTTGATGCGCCGCTTCGCCCAGGCCGGCAGCCGCAAGGACTTGCTCGTCTGCGCCCGGCTGCTCGAACTGGCACCGGGACCGGAACACGTCAAACGATTGATGACCGGGTTCGAGCAGGCTTATCAAGGCCGGCCGCTGGCGGGGTTGCCGGACGAACTGGTGAAGGTGATGGCCCGAGTCGGCGGCGGCTCGCCTGCCTTGCGCGTGCGCCAGGGCGACGAGAAGGCGACGGCCGAGGCGCTGAAGGTCATCGGCGATGAGAAGGCGGATCGGAAGCAACGGTTGCAGTATGTGCAGATTTTTGGCGAGGTGCGTCTGCCCGGCAGCGTCCCCATCTTGCTTGAGATTGTCGAGAAGTCGCGCGACGAGGCGCTGCGCCAGGCGGCCCTGACCGCTCTACAGCCTCACGCCGATGCGAAGATCGGCACTGCGGTGGTGCGCCTCTACGGCAAGCTGCCGGAGGACGTGCGCGGTGTGGCCCAGACGCTGCTGGCCAGCCGCAAGGCCTGGGCGAGCGAGTTGCTGCGGGCCGTCGATGCGGGCAAGATCGATCGCGCCCTGGTGTCGGCCGATGCCCTGCGGAAGGTTCTGCTGCACAACGACAAGCAGATGGCGGCCCTGGTGCGCAAACATTGGGGCGACGTCGAGGGAGCGACAACGGAGGAGATGCGGAAGCGGATCGATCAACTGACAAAGGTCATTCGCGGCGGCTCGGGCAATCCGTATCCGGGCCGCAAGCTGTACACCCAGAACTGCGGCAAGTGCCACACGCTCTTCGGCGAGGGTGGGCAGGTCGGTCCGGACCTGACGCCGTACCAGCGCGGCGACCTCGATCGGCTGCTGGTCAATGTCGTCAACCCGAGTGCGGAGATCCGTGAAGGCTTCGAGGCCTACATCGTCCACACCAAGAATGGCCGGGTGGTGACGGGCTTCCTGGCCGATCAGGACAACCGCGTTGTGGTGCTGCGCGGCGTGGACGGCCAGAACCTCGTCCTGCCGCGCGACGAGATTGAGGAGATGAACAAGAGCGACCGTTCGGTGATGCCGGAAGAGACGCTCAAGGGGCTGACCGATCAGCAGGTGCGCGACCTGTTCGCCTACTTGCGCAGTTCGCAACCGCTGCCGTGAGGACGCATTTCCAATACCAGCCCCGAGCGCTACCAGCCCCGAGCGCAAGCGAGGGGTGAGGGGAAGAAACCCCTCGCTTGCGCTCGGGGCTGGTATTGAACCAACTTCAAAACGATAACGGTTACTTCCCCTTCACGGCGGCCAGCACGGTCTCCAGTTTCACTGGAGCGCCGTTGCGCCGTTTGCTCTCCTCGGCCGCTTCCATGAAGGCGAACAACTCGATCGTCTCCTCGGCGCTGACCGGCGGCTTGCGCGTCTTGAAGAACTTGGCAATCTCGATGGCGGTCGCTTCATAGCCCATGTAGCGGCCGGGCGGGACCACACCTTTAACCGGAGCGCCATAACCGTAGATGCCCGCGGGAGCGACGCCCTTGCTGCCGAATACGGTGGCGCTGTATTTCAGCGCGCCTTTGCGGATGCCGCGATAGGTGCCGACCCGGCCATCCTTCCAGATGCCGGTGACCACGTCGGCCGAGTCCGTGGCAGCGCGCGTGACCGAGACGCAGCCTGGCCCCATGATCGTGTAGAGCGTCTCGACGCCGTGGACCCCATGCCAGAACAGATCGGGATGATGCGGCTCGCGCGGACAGCCGCCGAAGACGTCGCAGCCGAGGACGTCGCCGACTTCCTCGTGATGGCGCATGCCGATGAAACCCGGACTGAAGCGGTGCTGCGAACAGGAAAAGATCGGCGCCTTGTGTTCGCGTGCCAGCCGATAGATTTCGACCGCGTCAGCCAGCGAGGCTGCCAGCGGCCTGCCGATGTAGATCGGCTTGCCGGCGCGCACGACAGCCTTGACCTGCTCCAGATGCGCCCGGCCATCGAGACTCATAATCATGATCGCATCGACGTCTTTCAGGAGCTTCTCCACCGAATCGACGAGAGGCACCTTGTAGGTGGTCTGAATGTCCTTCGTCCACTTGGGCAACTCGCGGACGCTCTCTTCGATATCCCGGCTGCCGACGGAATAGGCGGCCACGACTTTGATGCCAGCCAGGTCGCCTGCCGCCTTGGGATCGTGGAAGAGTTGGGTGAACGCCACCGCCTGGTAGTTGTCCAGCCCGAGGATGCCGACCCGGATCGGCGCCGGCTCGGCTGCCGGCAGGGAGTTGTGGGGAAGGAAAAGGAACGCTGCGAATACGATTGATGCAGATGAGGAACGATACAGCATGCGAAACATCCTTCAATGCGTGGGTGGGGAAGCCATCACAGAGGCTCGTGGGAGATTCCAATTGTACGGCGAGATCAGTCCTTCGCGCAGGGCGACGAACAGGGCGGCCGCGATCAGGTCCGCTGTCGTGCCGGGATTGCGCGAGTGACCCTTCTCGCGCAGCCAGGCGTCGAACGCCTCACGATCCAGTTCGCCGCGCAGTACCTGCCGGGCGCGCTCGCGGACAGCAAGCGCCTCTTCGGGTCCGCGCTTTCGGGCAATCAAACTATCGGGATGGGACGCGAGCAATCGCAGTTGACAGTTGACGATCGCGTCGAGTCCGTCAGGCGCTTCGAGCAGGACTCGCAGCGCTTCGTCCACTTGCTGGAAGACGTTGACGTATTGCAGGGCAATCAGGTCTCTGTCGGCTGCGAGGGCCATCAGATCGCGCAGCGGCAGCGTCGGCTCATCGCGGACGTCCTGCACATTCGACCTGCCCAGCCCCCCGGGATTGGCGAGGCGAATTGCCTCATAGACCGCACGGCTATCCGCGACGTCGAGCCGGCTCAGGATCAGTTCCAGACTGTCGTGCAAGTTCTGGCCGCGCGGGACGGCTGCCAGCGGCGCGAAAAGCAGAATGATGCCGAGGTTCGTGTTGGTGTTGACGACCTGGCGCGTCGCCCGGACAGCCGCCAGGACGGTTTCGCCGATACCCCGTGTCGGCGCGGCCTCCATCTCCGGAGCGATGGCGGCGGCGCTCATGAGGAAATCGAGGTAGTGCGCATCCTCGAAGTCCCGATGGCGATGCACGTTGCCGAACTTGGGAGCGGAGGCTTCCCAGATGCAAGCGAGTTGTGCGCAAAGGCCGATGGGGAGCATGGTCGGATACGTCACTCCCAATAGTCTTCCCAGCGATCTCCAAACGCCTTCTTCAGCCTCTCAAGATACGCATAGGTCTTGATCTTCGCCATCCACAAGTCTTCGCCGCCGCTGCCTCCCTTGCAGACGACGCCCTCGGCGACATCGTAGCGTCCTATCCGCACATCCTCCGCGAATTTGCCTGTGAATGCTCCTTCGTAAACCACCCGAGCCGTGTGCAAATGTCCAAAGTCCACGAGGAACTGTTTCGGTCCCACATGCCCGAACGGGCCCGCCAGGACATCGAAGAGGATCGTCTCTTTCGGGTCGTCTTTTCGATGTCGGCCCGCGAATGAGTTGGGGCCACAATACTCCGTGAATACTTTGAACCCGGCGAAGGAGCGATACCAGACATGATCGCGGAACACCTTCTCGATACCATCCGCGAGCAGTGCTTGAAACCGATCCACGCATTCATCCAGCATGGGATGTTCGCGATGGAACTGCTCGATTCCTTGCGGTGTCAGATTGAAGACGTCGCGCCGAGTGCCAAAAGCATGCCAGCCGAAGTCGCGCTCCCAGTCCCAATGCAGATTGGTGCCGTCGTACTTCTCGAAGGCGAGACACCGTCCGCCGGGACACTCTCTGCTGCCGGGAATCTTCGGATAGTGAAGCATGATGTCCTCATCAGAGGTTGCGAACGGATGCTCGCGTGTTGATGAGGACACGATCCGTGTCTTGCCGGTTCGGCACCCCCCTGCGGCCTGGGTCACTCGGGCGGCTGAGTCTCAATGGCCCGCGGTTCGCCACAGTGCATGAACCAGTCCGGTGTCACCAGCCAGAGCAGACAGCCGGCCCCCTT
>JBBSDR010000569.1:0-5349 GCA_038240465.1 Gemmatales bacterium | reverse complement strand
CCGGGGAAGACCGGTGTTTACCATTTCGGCCCCGCCTTTTGTTCTGCGTGGGGGTTGATGCCGGGTTGGGGATTTGCACAGCAAACGCCCACCGGGGCAAGACGCGGAATAGACGAGACATCTCTTTCCTTCCCCGACATAATAAAGGAGTGACGCTCGCCTACCACCCTCCTGGCGCTGTCCACTCCTCATGATCCACCGTGCCGCCGTCTGCATTCTCCTGTCCGCCGCGCTGCCCATTGGTGCCGCGCCGCCCGGCGAGGAGTTCTTCGAGACGAAGGTCCGTCCCGTCTTCGTCGATCACTGCATCCATTGCCACGGGCCGAAGAAGCAGCAAGCCCAGTTGCGGCTCGATACGCGGGCCGGGTTCCTCAAGGGCAGCGATTCCGGCCCCGTCGTCGTGGCCGGCAATCCCGATAAATCCGCCCTGATCCGCGCAGTTCGCCACGATGGCGACCTCAAGATGCCGCCCAAGTCGAAACTGCCTGCCGAGGCAATCGCCAACCTCGAAGCCTGGGTTACGATGGGCGCGGCCTGGCCCGAGACAACCGCGACACTCGGAACGTCCATTGCCGATGTCCGCAAGCGCCACTGGTCCTTCCAGCCCATCCCCCGGCCCTCCGTGCCGGAAATCGCCAATCGACAATCTTCAATCGCCAATCCGATCGACGCCTTCGTCAGCGCGAAACGGCAAGCGGCGGGGCTGGAAGCCTCACCCGAGGCGGATCGGCGAACGCTGTTGCGGCGGCTCTCGTTCGATCTGCTGGGACTGCCGCCAACGCCGGAGGAAATCGCGGACTTCGAGACGGATACTCGGCCTGACGCTTACGAACAAGTCGTCGAGCGTCTGCTGGCCTCGCCGGCCCACGGCGAACGCTGGGCGAGACACTGGCTCGATGTCGCTCGGTATGCCGACACCAAGGGCTATGTCTTTACAGAGGAACGCCGCTATCCGTTCTCGTACACCTATCGCGATCATGTTGTTCGAGCCTTCAACGAAGACCTGCCCTACGATCGGTTCATCGTGCAGCAACTCGCGGCCGACCGGCTCGACTTGCAAGACGACCGCCGGCCACTGGCGGCGATGGGCTTTCTGACGCTCGGCCGGCGCTTCCTCAACAACACGCCGGACATCATTGATGACCGCATTGACGTGACCATGCGCGGGCTGCAAGGCTTGACCGTCTCGTGCGCTCGCTGTCACGATCACAAGTTCGATCCGATCCCCGCGCGCGATTACTATTCGCTCTATGGCGTCTTCGCCAGTTCCATCGAGCCGAAGGAACTGCCCACCATTGCCTCGACGACACCAACCCCGGAGAACCTCGATTTTCAGAAACGCTTTGCGTTACTGACGCAGGACGTCGAGGAGTTCAAGAAAAAGAACGCCACGGAACTGAAGGCGAACAATCGCATGTTCCAGGACCAGTTGCGCGAGTTGCAGAAGAAGGCCGATCGGCTCAAGGTGACGCATCCCGGCGCGCCGGCCAGCGCGATGGTGCTGAACGACGCGCCGAATCCGTTTCAAGCGTATGTCTTCCTGCGCGGCAATCCCGGCAATCGCGGTGAGAATGTGCCGCGCCGCTATCTCGAAGTCATCGCCGGCGAGCAACGGAAGCCCTTCACGCAGGGCAGCGGCCGGCTGGAACTGTCGCGGGCCATTGCCTCGAAGGCCAATCCGCTGACGGCGCGCGTCATGGTCAATCGCGTCTGGATGGAGCATTTCGGCGCGGGACTGGTGCGGACGCCGAGCGACTTTGGCCTGCGCGGCGAGCCGCCGACGCATCCCAAATTGCTCGACTGGCTGGCCTGGCGCTTCATGGAGGATGGCTGGTCGATCAAGGGCCTGCATCGGCTCATCGTCACGTCGCAAACGTATCGCCAGCAGAGCGACGATCGACCGGACGCGAAGCTGGCCGATCCGGAGAATCGCCTCTTGTGGAAGATGAATCGTCGTCGTCTCGATTTCGAGGCGATGCGCGATGGCTTGCTGGCCGTCTCGGGCCGTCTCGACCGAACGATGGGCGGAGTTCCCGTCGAGATCACCAAGGCCCCATCGCCTCCCCGTCGCTCGATCTATGGCTTCATCGATCGGCAGAATCTACCGGGACTGTTCCGCACCTTCGACCTGGCCAGTCCCGACGCGCACGTTGCCCAGCGGCACAGTACAACGGTGCCGCAGCAGGCGCTGTTCCTGATGAACAATCCCTTCGTCATCGACCAGGCCAAGGCGCTTATGGCCCGGCCTGATGTGGCGAGTTTGACAAAGGTCGAACAGCGGATTGAACGACTCCATCGGCTGCTGTATGGCCGGGCCGCCGATAATGATGAGATGATGTTGGGGATGCGATTCCTTGATGAGGCCGGCAAGCAGGCGGCGACGAAACCAGCGCTCGGACCGGCGCCGTTGACCGCGTGGGAGCAGTATGCTCAGGTGTTGCTGCTGGCGAATGAGTTCCTTTTCACGGACTGAAAAGAGGTGCAGATCGATGGACGCTTTGAAGCCTACTCTCTTGACAGCCCAGGAATTCGCTGTTCTGCCAAAGCCAATTGATGGCTCGAAACAGGAACTTGTGCGCGGAGAGATCATCACCATGGCGCCACCAGGGTTTCGACATGGCCGATGTCAGATCAAGGTCGGCGTCAAACTGGAACTGTATGCGGAATCAACGAAGCGGGGTCGGGTGACGGTCGAGAGCGGAGTGATCACCGAGAAGGGGCCTGATAGTGTGCGAGGTCCGGACATCGCGTACTGGAGTTTCGAGCGTCTTCCTGCGGATCAGGAGCCGATCGTCTACGCCAATGTCGCTCCTGACCTCGTCGTCGAAGTGCTTTCGCCGAATGACAGGGAGAGAAATTGGACGCAAAAAGTGCGAGAGTATTTTGCCTCGGGGGTCAGCATGGTTTGGGTCGTCGATCCAGAATCCCGAACCGTCAGCATCTTCCGCAAGCCAGGAGAAGGCCGAATCCTCTGGGAAGACGCTGAGTTGAGCGGTGAGGACCTCTTGCCCGGGTTTAGCTGTAAAGTCGCGGCGTTCTTCGGATGACTTCCACCATGAGAACAGGCATGATTGACACTGGTTTGACACGCCGTGAGATGCTCCAGCGATCCGGCATGGGCTTCGCCGCGCTGGGCCTGGCCGGGCTACTCGAAGCCCACCCGGGGGTTCACACCCCCGGCTCGCCCTTGATGGCGAGAAGGCCGCACTTCCCCGGCAAGGCGAAGCGCGTCATTCACCTGTTCATGAACGGCGGTCCCAGCCACGTCGATACCTTCGATCCCAAGCCTTCTCTCGCGAAATACGCCGGCAAGCCTCTGCCGACAGAGAACCTTCGCACCGAGCGCAAGACGGGGGCCGCCTTCCCGTCGCCGTTCAAGTTTCAGAAGTACGGCCAGAGCGGCATTGAGGTCAGCGAGTTGTTCGCCAACACGGCGAAGTGCATCGACGATATCGCCGTCATTCGCTCGATGCATGCCGACGTTCCCAATCACGAACCATCGCTGTTGCTGATGAACTGCGGCGAGGCGCGGTTGATTCGTCCGAGTCTCGGCTCCTGGGTCACCTATGGCCTGGGCAGCGACAACCAGAACTTGCCCGGCTTCATCGCCATGTGTCCCGGCGGCTATCCGATTCAGGAGACGCAGAACTGGCAGTCGGCCTTCCTGCCCGGCGCTTATCAGGGGACCTATATCGACACGCGCCACACCAGCGTTGACAGGCTGATCGAGAACATCAAGGCGACCCACGTCACGTCGAGGGAGCAGCGCGCTCAACTCGATCTGCTGCGAGCGCTGAACGAGAAACATCAGCAGAAGCGGCAGCAGGACGCGGCCCTGGAAGCGCGGATTCAGTCGTTCGAGTTGGCCTATCGCATGCAGATCGACGCCTCCGATGCCTTCGACGTCAGCAAGGAGCCGGAACACATTCGCAAGCTCTACGGTCCCGGCACCCAGGCGCGACAGATCCTTATCGCGCGACGATTGCTCGAGCGCGGCGTACGCTTCGTTCAAGTGTGGACCGGCGAGGGGCAGCCGTGGGACAACCACGACGACATCGAGGTGAACCATCGCCGGCTGGCGAAGGACTGCGATCAGGCCATCGGCGCGCTGCTGACCGACCTGAAGCAGCGCGGCATGCTCGACGATACGCTCGTCATCTGGGGCGGCGAGTTCGGCCGAACGCCGACGGTTGAGTTGCCGACGCCTGGCGCGAACGCGGGCAAGATCAATGGCCGCGATCACAATCACTGGGGCTTCACGATGTGGCTCGCTGGTGGCGGCGTCAAGGGTGGCACGGTCCACGGCGCGACAGACGAGTTTGGCTTCAAGGCTGTTGAGAACAAGGTCCATGTCCACGATCTGCACGCGACGATCCTGCATTTGCTGGGGTTCGACCACGAGAAGCTGACGTATCGCTACGCCGGCCGCGACTTCCGCCTGACGGACGTGCATGGCAACGTGGTCAAGGCGCTGCTTGCCTAGCCCGAAAGGAGCCGCTAACCGCAAGCGGCAGAACCGATGGAATCCTCTCCATGAATGTTCGACCTGCGACACTTTTGTTGCTGCTCGGTGGTCCCGTGTTCGCCGCTCCCGACTTCGAGCGAGACGTTGCGCCCGTTCTCGTCCGTCGCTGCACTTCCTGTCACAACTCCAGCGAATCGCGCGGCGACCTCGACCTCACACGGCGCGAGAGTGTCCTCGCTGGAGGATCAAGCGGCGCGGCCCTTGTGCCAGGCAACGCCGATAGTCTGCTGCTCAAACGCATCGCGGCCGGCGAGATGCCGCCGAAGGAACGCGACCGGTCCCGGCGCCTGCCACAAGCAGAGGAAGACGTCCTCCGCGCCTGGACACGCGATGGCGCGACCTGGCCGAAAGCCCGTGTCCTCAATCCCTATGAGTTGACGACCGATCATCGCGGCGGACTTGACTGGTGGTCGCTGCGTCCGCTTCGCCGTCCTCCCATTCCTTCAATCGACAATCGACAATCGACAATCATCAATCCAATCGACGTGTTCATCGGCGCGAAATGGCAAGCCGCGGGGTTGGAGCCGGCGCCGGAGGCTGATCGACGAACACTTGTCCGGCGGCTCTGGTTCGATCTTGTCGGCTTGCCGCCGCCGGCGCACGAGATCGAGGCGTTTGTCGCCGATGAATCGCCCCTCGCCTACGAGCGCCTTGTCGATCGTCTGCTGGCCTCGCCGCAGCACGGCGAACGCTGGGCGCGCTTCTGGCTCGACCTCGTCCGCTATGCCGACACCAACGGCTACGAGCGCGACGCCGCCAAGCCGAACGCCTGGAAATATCGCGATTACGTCATTCGCGCGTTCAACGCCGACAAGCCATACGAT
>JBBSDR010000568.1:0-5366 GCA_038240465.1 Gemmatales bacterium | reverse complement strand
GTGAGCCGCGCGAGGCGAGCGCCATCCTGCACGAAGACACGCGTCGCGGCTAACCTCCCTGATTAACGATCCACCGCGTATGCGCATCTTGTTGACAGGAGTGACGGGTTTCGCAGGCAGTTGGCTGTCGGAGGCCCTCCTTGCGCAGCCAGGCCATGAACTGGCCGGTCTGTCGCTGACCGGCCGGTGGCCTGAGTTCTGCCGTCATCTCGAGGGCCGCGTCCATCTCTTTCTCTGCGACCTGTGCGACGGCGCCGGCATCGAACGGATCCTCCGCCAGGTCGAACCGGAACAGATTTATCACCTCGCCGGCTATCCGCACAACGGCCGATCGTTCAAGGAACCGGACGCCGCCTGGCAGGGCAACCTGACCGCGACGCGGACCCTCTTCGACGCCGTGCGCCGCTGGGGAGGCAAGCCGCGCATCCTGGCCGTCAGCAGCGGCCTGATCTACGGTGAGCCGCGCGAGGCGAGCGCCATCCTGCACGAAGACAGTCCCCTGCGGCCGAGCAGCCCGTACTCCGTCAGCAAGGCGGCGATGGACCTGCTGGGCTACCAGGTTTCGATCGGCGATGAACTCGACATTGTCCGCGCCAGACCATTCAACCACCTCGGCCCACGCCAGTCGCCCGACTTCGCTGTCCCCAGCTTCGCGCGCCAACTCGTGGAAATCATTCGCGGCAGCAAGCCAGCCGTGCTGGAGACGGGCGACCTGTCCGCCGCGCGCGACCTGACCGACGTCCGCGACGTGGCCTCGGCGTATATGCTTCTGATGAAGCACGGCCGGCGCGGCGAGGCCTACAACGTCGCGAGCGGCACAAGCCGGTCGATGCGGGCTGTCCTCGATGAACTGGTGCGCCTGGCCGGCGTCGAGGTCCAGATTCGCGTTCGCGAGGACCTGCTGCGTCCGGCTGAGCCGCTGCGAATGAATGTCAGTGTGGACAAGCTGCGGGCCGAGACAGGCTGGCAGCCGAGTTTCTCTCTCGAACAGACCTTGCGCGACATCCTCGCTTTCTGGAGCCTGAACGCATGAAGATCGCAATGGTTGGCACAGGCTACGTCGGTCTCGTCACGGGCACCTGTTTCGCCGAGAGCGGCAACGAGGTCATCTGCATCGACAAGGACGAGAAGAAGGTGGCGACGCTGGAAGCCGGCGGGCTGCCGATCTACGAACCCGGCTTGCTCGAACTGGTGCAGCGCAACCGCCGCGAGGGCCGGCTGCGCTTCACGACTGACCTCGCCGCTGGAATTAGCGACGCGGCCCTGATCTATCTCGCCGTCGGCACGCCGCAGGGCGACGACGGCTCCGCCGATCTGTCCGCGTTGTGGGCCGTCGGCGACGCCATCGCGCAGCACGCCCGAGAGCCGAAGACGATCGTCATCAAGAGTACGGTCCCTGTCGGCACGAATCACAAACTCGCCGAGCGCCTGGCAACCAAGACGAAGCTGGCGATGGAGGTGGCGAGCAATCCGGAGTTCCTCAAGGAGGGTGCGGCGGTCGAGGACTGCATGAAGCCGGATCGCATCGTTGTCGGGGTGCGCCAGCCCGAGACGTCCGATTTGCTGAAGACGCTCTACGATCCCTTTCTGCGGACGGAGCGGCCGTTTCTGGTGATGAGTCCCGAGAGCGCCGAGATGACGAAGTATGTGGCCAACGCGAGGCTGGCGACGAAGATCAGTTTCATCAATGAGATGGCCAACTTGTGCGAGAGCATGGGGGCCGACATTAATGACGTCCGCCGCGGCATCGGCCATGATGCACGCATCGGTTTTCAGTTCCTGTTTCCCGGCGCCGGATACGGGGGAAGTTGTTTTCCCAAAGACGTCCGCGCCCTCATCGCAATCGCCAAACAAGCGGGGGCGACGTCGCTCATTATGGAGTCGGTTGATCGCGTCAACGAGCTGCAAAAGCATGTGCTGTTCGCCAAGATCAAGGCCCATTACGGCGCGGACCTGAAGGACAAGACACTGGCGATCTGGGGCCTGGCGTTCAAGCCGCGGACCGATGACGTGCGCGAGGCGCCGGCCCTGGTACTGATTGACGCTCTCTTGAAAGAGGGCGTGAAACTGCGTGTGCATGATCCCGAGGCGCTGGCGAATGTGCGGGCGCAGTACGGCGACCGCTTGGTGTATTGCGATCGTCCTTATGGCGCTGCCGAGGGAGCGGATGGACTGGCGATCGTGACGGAGTGGCAGGAGTTCCGCAATCCGGATTTCGAGGTGGTGCGTCGTCTGCTCAAGTCGCCGGTCATCTTCGATGGCCGCAATCTCTACGATCCCGCGAAGATGGCGACCCTGGGGTTCACCTATCATTCCATTGGCCGCCAGGACACGCATCCTTGAAAGCGACATGCGTCGAGGTGACCAGATGAAGCCAGAACGAAAAGGATAAGCTCGGATCGAAACCTCCCTCTTGCCGACCGGCCCATCGATGACGGCTCTCAGGCCCCGCTCGAACTGTTCCGAGGTTCCGAGGAGCGATGCCGGTTCGTGCAGACGCAAGTGAGTCCAGCGGGTATTCTGGAAGCAGGGGAACGAGAGCAACGAGCATTCCGGATGACTCATGGCAAGACAGATGTTCGATCCGCGCAAACAGCGCACGCGCCAGCATGTGATCGCGGACCAGAGCGTCAATCATGTGGAGCGGTTTATCATTGACGAGGGCCACACGGCCCAGCGTCTGGAGAAGGACTACGGCTACGACTTGCTGCTGTTCACCTTCGACGAACAGGGCTACGCCGAGCCGGGCCTTGTTTCCCTTCAGCTCAAGGCATCGGAAAACTTGCAAGCCGTGGGTGCCGACTACGTTTTCGACGTGGACATCCGAGATTACAACTTGTGGACGCACGAGAAGTTCCTGGTCATTCTAATCCTGTTCGATGCTTCCCGGAGACGGGCTTCTTGGCTGGATTTCAAGCGCTACTTCCACGGAGACCCGGCTCGCCGACCAAAGCGAGGCGCGAAGAGCGTGCGGGTGCGTGTGCCGGCGCGACAGGTTGTGACCCGACGAGCGATTGCGAAAATGCGCGCTCTCAAAGGCGAGGCACGAGTTCGGCTAATGGGAGAGAAATCATGAAGCGAACCGAGGTGACCTACGGCCAGTTGGATAAAGTCTTGCGTTCGCTGGGCTTTTCCTGCTGGCTTTCAAAGACGGACCCTCCGGCCCGCGTGTACGAACACGAATCCGGTGCGTTATTCACGACGCCCCCCATTCCCATGGACGACTTCGTGATGGAGAATCACCTGGTCGCAGCGCGAACGATCCTGAACCTTTTCGGAATCGCCGATCCGAAAGTCTTCGACGCCCAACTCCAGAAGGCAGGCTGACGTCGCCTGCGCCTGCCAAGGGATTCGAGCGAAAAAGAAGCATACCGGTTTCGCGTTTCGCGCGTCCCTCGTGAGAAGCGCGCGAACCGCGAAGCCAACAACCTCATGGGCAATCCGGCACGATCACCGCCACCTTTCGCGTCGTCGTGACCAGCACCGGCACGCAGTAATACTCCTTGTGCGTCGTCGTCTCCTTCTTCCAATCGCAATGAATGAGCGTCTCCGTGAAGGCGCGTTTCTCCGTCCGGTAACCGCAAACCTTCACCGGCACCTTCGTCGTCTCCAGTACGCGATCGTAGACCGTCGAGCAGACCTTATCGACGACCATGTACGGCTTGCAACTGGTATAAGGGCAGCCCGTGCAGGGATCGACGACGGTACACGGAACGAGGACCACGCGCGAGACCTCGCGGACTTCCTGCCGCGGCTTGAGGGTGCAGGTGGTGAACTCCCTCATCTCGTCCTTCCACTCCGGCACCACCACATCGCGCGTCAGCGTTCGCACTTCCTCGCGATAGACCGGCTTCATGACCTCGCAGACCACGTCTTTCGAGCGCCACTCCATTTTCTGGCAGGTGACAGGCTGATCGATCCAGACGACCTTGCATCCCGGCGGACAGCCCGGTCCCTGGGCGTTCGCCAGCCCGGCCAGCAGCAAGAGCGCCAGGCAGGTCAACCTCATCGCGAATCGCTTCATCGTGTCTCCTCTCCCGTTCGGACTGAGAAAAACAGTGGGTCTGTGCAGACAATACCTCCGTTACAGATTGCCATGAATGGACCGGCTGACACAAGAGGCGCACGGCCGGGAATTGCCGGCGAGAAGCCAGCAGAAACGTCAGAACCCCTACAGCCAGAAGATTCAGAAGAGTTGCCTGGCCAAAGTGCGGCAAAGGCGAGCCAGCGAGCGCCGGCAGCGCCTGGCGCCGGCTGTCACGCACAGGGTCCGCACCTGCACTTCGAGCCGTGCTTGCGGCACCGGGATCGTCCAGCTTTCATCGCGAAAGCCGGGATAGATCAGCACGACGCGAGGGGAGCCGAGTGCGGAAGCATAGGCAAGGGCCTGGTAGAAATCCGCCGGACGAACGCTCCCTGGACGCGGCCGCTTCCACTTGGCATCGGCTACCAGGCGGACGTTGTTTCCCTCGCGCACAATGACATCGGGACGAAAGCGCACCGGCGGCAACTCGCACAGACGTTGCGATTCCAGCGCCAAGTGTTCGCCGGCTGCGAACGCCTCGGCCAGGCCGCGCGTGACCCAGCGCTCGAAGAGCCGCTCCAGGTCGAGCAGAAAGGCGTTGTCCGGTCCGGCGGCGCCCGCCGGCGAGTGACACCCCTCTGTCACCAGCCAGCACAGTTCCAGCAGCGGGCGATACGCCGCTGCTGCCCGGTCGGCGAGGGCCTGGGCGAATGCCTCGCCAGTGAGCGGGATGCACGAGATATCCGGCAGCGCGGCGAGGGCCTGCGCCAGCGCCGGACGCACGGAATCGCCCGCCAGGGGCGAGTTGAGGAGTAACTCCAGGGTCGAACGCGGCAGCTGATTGCACAGGACGTCGGCCGTCAGTTCGTCGTGCTGGCCGTGAAGGACGTCGCGGCGCGGCTGATGCCGCAACTGGGCGGCGACGTCAAGCCGGCCCTGGAGGAACGGTCCAGCGCTCGTCTCCTGGCGATAAGAGCGACGCAGCCCGCCGGCCACGCGCTCGGCCAGCAGCCGCATCAGCCGCAGGATCAGGAAATCGAGCATTCCGGAACCGTCGCGCAGGGACTCGCGCGCGGAGGCGTACTCCGCAGGCGGCGCGTCGGGATCGAGCAGAAAAGCGAAGGAGCGCAACGGCAGCTTGGGCCGGATCACCAGGCGGCAGGTCGGGGCGGTGAGGATGCCCACCAGGCGCGTCGGCCGGACGACGAAGACGCCGGTTTGCCGGGTCGGTATCAGACGCAGGTGCGAGCCGTGCCGGGCCACCAGGAAATCGACGTCGTCGCCGGAGAGCCGGCATTCCGCGGCACGGCGTTCGGTCAGGAAATAAGTGTGCATCGCTCCC
>JBBSDR010000567.1:0-5371 GCA_038240465.1 Gemmatales bacterium | reverse complement strand
GCCGCTCGCCGAAGAGGCGAATTCGTGCGATCCCTTTGCGTTTCCGCCAACGGCCCGCGCCATAAATACGCCGTAACCGGGATAACTCGCGGATAGCACTTCCGACAGCGAACGTCTTGATGTCCGAGATGGCGCTAACGACCTCAAATTTCATGCAGGCCGTTCCACCCCCGGCTGGAATGGGTGTGTGGGATTCATCTCAGCACAATAGCGGTTTCCCTGGACTCCCGCAAGTCCCCGAAGCACGCGCACCGCTCGCCCTGGCTCAGTCGACCTTTCGGAAGCGGATGTCGCCGGTGAAGTGTTCGACCAGGATCACCTGGGCCGGGTGAGCGATAACCTCGGGCGGCTTGTCCAACTTCGGAGAGTGCAGCCGCCACGAGACCGTCAGCGTCTTTGCCTTCGCATCCATCTCGACCGACGTGACCTCGACTCGGGTGCCGGCCGGCTGAACGCCGCCGCTCACTCCAATTACCATCTCCTTTGTGTAATCGACGGCGTCCACCTTGAGCGCCTTGGCATAGCGCGCGGCCGCTTCCTCGCGCATGCGCTCCAGGACCGGCTCCGGCGCGTTCAGCCGTGGGTCGATCAGGTTGGCATAGTCGCGAACAAACCACTCCTTGCGCGGCGCCTCGGGCTTCCAGCCATCGGCCCAGAAGGCACGAGCGACCGGCGCGACGGGCTTCCCAGCCAGCGGCGGCTCCTTGCCGGGCTTGTCGGCGGGCGGCAGCTTGTTGAACTTTACCTCGCCGTCAAACCGCTCGACCAGGACGGCTTCGAGCGGCCGGGTGAGGACTTCCTGGTCCTTGCCGCGCGGGACGAGCCGCCAGTGAACGGTCATCGTTTTTGCCTCGTCATCGCGGTCGATGCGCGTGATGGCCACGGCATAGAGAGCGCTGGGAGGGCCGCCGCCACTGACGCCGACCATCGGCTGAGTGCCGTCCTCAACCACCACCAGCATGTGCTTCTTGAAGTCGATCGCTGTCGCCTTCAGCGCCGTTGGCACGGTGATCAGGGCGCTATTCCCGGCCGTCTTCGCCAGTTCCTGCGCGCTGCGGAATACCCAGAGATGATGGCCTCGGTCTGTGCCGATACCGGCAGAACCATGGGTCGGAAGGAAACGCCAGGGACCGCGCGCCAGGACCTTCACCGCTCGTCCCTCTTCGGCCGCGGCTCCGGCGGCGACAGCCAGCACGATGAGGACCGCTGCCGTCGGGCCGTACTTGGACAAGATCCAGCAATTGTTCATGGTCAACTCCAGTCTGAAAGCTCGAACGACAGGACTCCATGCCGACGAATTCATTACCGTGTTGCAAGGCGCGCCAGCGAGGCGCGCGCTTCTTCAGTCAGGTTGGCGCCGGGCAAGCCGGCCGCCAGTTTCTCCAGGACCAGATGCGCATCCGCCATACCGATAGTCTCCAGAACCGCGATCGCCCGCAATGCCTGCTCCATTTCCGCAGTCGGTTCGTACTCCGGAGTCAGGACATCGTGGAAGTAGTCCTCGATGATCATCTTGTCCGTGCGGAAACAGATGTTGGCAGGCAGTGAATTTCTTGTGAATGACCGGGCGTCCTGCGCGTCGTCACCGGCCTTCAACTCGCCGCTTTCGACGTGAGCGAGGTAGAAGGCCGTGATCTGATTCAACTCGAAATTGGGAGGGCTGGGGTTGCACAGGGCGATGATCCGATCCACGCGGATCAAGAGACCGGTTTCCTCGAACACCTCCCGGCGAGCGGATGCCTTCGGCCTTTCGTCTTGCTCCATGAATCCGCGCGGCAGGCACCAGTCGCCGACGAACGGCGGGGCCTGCCGCTGCACGAGTACGACACCGCCGGCGTACGGAATCAGCGTGGCCGTCACCGGCACGGGGTTATTGTAATTGATGAACGGACAGTGCTGGCAGTGCTGCCTCTTGGCTTGCGGTTTCGGCATTCCCTTGCCGCACTTGGGACAATAGTCCATCCACATGACGTGGCTCCCTGGTGGTGGATACTGATACGGAGATCGATGCCGCGAGAGAACATTGTGCCGCCGACCTGTCCTTCTCGTCCAGAAGATTCTCTACGCTGGCATGGACTGACGGCGAACAGTCCGCCAAGGACCGACGGCGAAATAACGGGTCGCCGCTTGCGGCTTAGCGGGCGTTAGCGGGCGATCCGCTAACCCGCAAGCGGCAAGAAAGAGGGAAGTTATTCCGTCGTCGGTCCTTGTGTGCCGGGCGACGCTCGGGTAGGATGCGGCGATCCATTCCGCGAACTTCTTCGAGTTGACCCATCGCCCTTTCCAGAAAGAGACTGCCCCATGCTCCACCCACGAATCCTTTCGGTCCTCTTTCTCGTCCTCCTGACTGCCGGGGTTCGCGCACAGGGCGACATCCGCGATCAGTTCAACACGAAAAACCTGGAAGCCGCCCAGCACATTCAGCGCGGCATCCAGCTCGCCCAGAGCAAGAAAGGCAAGGAGGCCGTCGCCGCCTTCGACGCCGCCATCAAGCTCGACAAGCAGTGCCAGATGGCCCACTTTCAGCGCGCCCTCTCCCAGGGGGACCTCGGCAACATCGAAGAAGCCATCGAGGGATACAAGACCACTCTCTCCGAGGACGTGCGGCGTACCCGCAGTGTCTCCTCCACCGCCGCAGTCAACCTGGCCATCACCTACGCCAAGCTCAAGGAGTTCGAGGACGCCAATCTCTGGTTCACACGCGCCATCCTCGAAGACTCCGATAACCGCTTCAAGCAGCGCGGCAAGGCCTATCGCAACCTGGCCATCGCCCTCACCAGCCAGGGCAAGCACCTTGCCGCGGCCATCGCCATCGCCTTCGCCCTCCAGGACCGCGCCCCCAACTGCGACATGCGCATGGTCCTCCAGTACTTCGACAAGGCCGAGGGCGAAGAAGTCGCCCGGCTGATGCACTTCCCCGACAAGCCGGCCCCGTTCGTCAAGAGGGACAACCCCGCGAAAATCGATGCCGTCGCCATCGACAAGACCATCACCGAGCCAGTCACCGAACTGCTGACCGATCCCCGCGGCCGTTACATCCTCGCCCTCGTCAAGGATGCTCACTACTACGTCATCACCACCGAGGACAAGCCGGCCATCCGCAAGGTGACCGCCGCCAAACCGCTCCTCGCCTCCTGTCTGGTGCAGGAACACCTGTACGCCGTGATGAACGAGCCGGCCCGGATCGAGATGATCGAGCCGCTCACCGGCAAGGTGGTCACAACCTATCCGCTGCGCACCGCCGCGCCGACGTCGCTGGCCGTCTTCCCGGTGCAGGATCGAGCGTACTTCCCCGCCGATCAGGAGGTGCAGGAACTAAACCTGAAGACCGGCGCCGTCAGCAAGACGTCGATCCCCGGCCAGGTGGTGGCCGGCCATCCGAGCCAGCGTTTCCTCTACAGTTACGTCAAGCCCGAACGGCGCGGCGCGGGCGGCGGCCGCGTCATCATCGATGGCCGGGCAGTCTATTTCCCCAACACCAACTGGCTGCAAAGCACCCTCTTCAAGTCGGTGGTTGCGCCGAAGGGACTGCTGCTGGCCGATGTCCGCGACAATGCTGCTTCAAACGCCGTCCGGATGAGTGTCAGCCCGGACGGCAACTGGGTCGCCCTGGCCGGCGGCGGCGGCTGGCGTTCGACGATCAAGGGCCAGGAAGGCGGCTACGGTGTGGCCGTCTTCAGCGCTCACAACTTCGAGCATCTACAGGGCTTCTTCAAGACCGATGCCTATCCGATGGGCGTCTGCTTCAACCCGGTTACCGGGCAGACGGCCGCCATTCGCGGCGATGACGCCAAGGTCTATCACCTGGGCGACAGCAAAACGGCCGCCGAACTGAAAGGCAAGTTCGCCGGCGCCAGCGCCTGGAGCGGCAACGGCCGCTACCTGGTGCTGGCGACGAACGGCGGCGGCATCAACCTTTACGAGAATGCCCTGTCGCCGGCCGAGCAGAAGACGGCGGCAGCGTGGTGGAAGGACATCAAGGCAGTGTCGGTGTCGCCGGCCCAGGCAGCGACCGCCACGTTCCAGCCGGTGGCCGAGTACGAACGCTTCGCCATCGCGGAACCAGCCCGCGAGGAACTGGTCAAGGCGCTGGCGAAGGCGGCAGCGGGACGCACCGATCGGCCCGGACACTGGGAAGAGTTCGGCACCTATACCCGCGATGAACAGGCTCGCCAGGCTGTCGAGGGCGCCAGGCCGATGATCGCGGCGAAGACCGACCTGGGCATCGCCATTTTCCAGTTGCGGAAGGCGCTGAAGGCGCATCCGGATGCGGTGCCGGTGCGATTCTTCCTGGCCGAGGCGCAACGGCTGAACGATCAGACCGAGGCCGCCGAGGAGAACTACCTGGGTGTGGTTCGGGCCGACGCGGGACGCACCGACCTGAGCTGTTTGGCGCTGAACGGCCTGGCCGGGATGCTGGCCGAAAAGGACAAGGGAACGAGCGCGCTGCACTGCCTGGCTGCATCGCTCTATCTCGACAGGGCCAACCCATCGACGCTGGCCCAGACGGTGCCGCTGCTGAAGAAGCACAAGTTCAACGCCGAGGCCGAGACATTCGCCAAGCTGGCGTCTTCCGTCTCCAGCGGCGTGACGGCGGACCTGCCGGTGCTGCCGAAGCCGGGCAAGGCGGAGAAACTGGACTCGGCCGATCTGTATCGCAAGGCGGTCTGGTCGGTGGTGCTGATCAAGACGAGCAAGGGGAGCGGTTCGGGAATCTGCGTCGGCGCCAGGGATGTCATCCTGACCAACCATCACGTCATTGACGGCGGCGGCGAGATCGAGGTCTATCCGTTCATCGTCAAGGACAAATCGCCGGTGCGCCTGCCGATGGTACGGGCGACGGTGGTGTATCAGTCGGAGAAGCAGGACGTGGCGGTGCTAAAATTGGAGAAGGCGCCGGAAACGTTGGAGCCGTTGCTGGTGGCGTCGAGCAGCCCGTCGCCGGGCGAGAGAGTGTACGCGATCGGCAGTCCGGGGCTGGGCAAGGAGATCCTCGAACTGAGCATCAGTCAGGGGCTGGTCAGCTCGAAGAGTCGCAAACTCGAAGGGGTGCCGTATCTGCAACACTCGGCGGCGGTGAATCCCGGCAACTCCGGCGGGCCGCTGCTGGACGAGTTCGGCCATGTGGTCGGCGTGGTGACGCTCAAGGCCAGGCTGGAGAACGTCAGTTTTGCGATCCCGGTGGAGACGCTGCGGGCGATCTTTAAGAGTGCGGACAGGTAAGGACCGACGGCGAAATAACGGGTTGCCGCTTGCGGCTTGGCGGATCGCCCGCTAAGGACCGACGGCGATCTAACTTCCCGCCGCTTGCGGCTTAGCGGGCGTTTGCGGGCGATCCGCTAAGCCGCAAGCGGCAAGAAAGAGGGAAGTT
>JBBSDR010000566.1:0-5374 GCA_038240465.1 Gemmatales bacterium | reverse complement strand
TGCCCTTGAGTACCACGAGATGTCCCGTCTTGTGCAGCGGCTTGTCGAGCGGATGAATGACCTCCTGTTTCTTGTGGTAGATGCTCTCGATGCCGGCGAGGTTCTCCGCGAGCGTCTGGCCGGTGACCGTCAGACAGTCGCCGTGCATCAGCCCCGCTTCAAGAAGCGCCTTCATCACGGGCGGGGTGCCGCCGGCGCGGTGCAGGTCGTTCATGACGAAACGCCCGCCCGGCTTCAGGTCGGCGAGGTGAGGCACCTTGTCGCCGAGGCGATCGAAGTCGGCCAGCGTCCATTCGACCTCGGCCTCGCGGGCGATCGCCATCAGATGCAGGATGGCATTCGTCGATCCGCCCAGCGCCAGCACGAAGGTGTAAGCGTTTTCGAGGGATTTGCGCGTGATGATGTCGCGCGGCTTGATGCCGCGTTCGATCAGGCGAACGAGGGCCTGTCCGGCCTGGAAGGTTTGGCGTTCCTTGGCGGCGGAGACGGCGGGATTGCTGGCGTCGAAGGGCAGGGACATGCCCATCGCCTCGATGGCGCTGGACATGGTGTTGGCGGTGTACATGCCGCCGCACGAGCCGGCTCCCGGACACGCTTCGCACTCGACCTTGTGGACGCCCGCTGCGTCGAGCTTGCCGGCCTGGTGCCGGCCAACTGCCTCGAAGATGCTGACGATGTCGAGGTCCTCGCCGGCCTCGCCGATGCCCGGAAGGATGGAGCCGCCGTAAACGAAGACGCTCGGCACGTTGAGCCGGGCCATCGCCATGACGCAGCCGGGCATGTTCTTGTCGCAGCCGCCAATGGCGAGGATGCCGTCGTGGTTCATGCCGCCGCAAACGACCTCGATCGAGTCGGCAATGACCTCCCGGCTGACAAGGCTGTAGCGCATGCCGAGATGGCCCATCATGATGCCGTCCGACGCAGTGGGAGCGCCGAAGACCTGGGGTACGCCGCCGCCGGTCCGAATGCCCTCGATGCCCTTGCGCGCCAGGCGATCGAGGTGAGCGTTGCAAGGTGTGATGTCGCTATGGAGGTTGGCGACGCCGATCATGGGGCGGGAGAAGTCTTCATCGAGGAAGCCGACGGCGCGGAGCATGGCGCGATTGGGAGCGCGGCCGGGGCCGCCGGTGGTCAGCAAACTGCGGCGCTGGGAAGGGTCCTGGCTCATGGGTGTCTCTTCAGAAGGTGCGGGCGGGAAGGACACTCTATCGCCGGCGCGGAGCGCCGGCAATCGAGCCGCGCTGGACCTGCTGTTGCCCCGGGATCATTCCGGCGCTGACCGCTGCCCTTCGATCACCTCACGCCAGAAGGAGGGCGTTCCCTGGTAAGCGCTGGCGTAGGTGGCGGCAAGGGGCAAGGTCGTGTAGTAGTCCGGGGTCAGGAAGAGGGGCGTCTCCGGCAGTTCGTCGCCGACCGCGGGGTGTTCGAGATAGGCGACGGGATCGGTTTCCGCTGTGTAGGAGGCGAAGGTCAACCGGTTGCCCGTGGGCATGTCGTAGGTTTCCCCCGAAAGGGCTTCCATGATCGCACCGTGCATCCCTTGCGGGTCGTGGCGCCCCGGCGGTAACAGGTCGATCAGCACCAGATGGATTCCGGCCTGAAGGGCTTCCTCCGCCTTGCGCACAAACTCGATGACGGCACTCCCTCCCGCCTTGTTTCCCGGCGACAGAATCTCGACCATCGCCATCATTCGATGACCGGTCGTGTGGCGGATGGTTAGGCGAGCGGCAGGTTCAAACAGACCCGGTGGGACAGGCGTCTCGCCTGTCCGGACAGGCGAGACGCCTGTCCCACCGGGTAGTTCACCTCTTGCCGGTCGCCTTAACGTGCGGCGCTGCCGCCTGGTGGGATCGCTGGCATGCAAGGTGAGGACGTCCGCGATCTTCCGTGTCAGGTGCTGCTCCGACATGGCGTAGTAGTCGGTCGGCAGCATCCCAGCGTTGAGGGCCACTTTGAGCGTCGCGACCCATGTACAGTGGAAGTCATGAAACGTCGCGGCGCCAACGCGTGTCCAGTCGTGAATGGGCATGGCCGATCCTCCTCTGAGAGATGATGGATTGTAATGGGACTCGCCTTGCCTCACAACGGCCGATCGACATGCCCCTGTTTCTGGAGCCGCCAGCCAGCGTCAATCGAGGATAGACCGGGCCACGGCGCCGACGCGCGGCAGCAGTGGCCGCTTGCACTCGGGACAGGGCATCGCGCCGCGCGCACGCAGTTTGGCGCCAACGTCCGGCGACTTCCAGTTGATGACCTGGCCGACCTGCGGCAGGAAATCGTTGAACAGGAACCGGAACCAGCGTTCGAGCCGATCGGCCACGAAACTGGCCTCGGCCGAGAAGCGGAACGTCTCGCTGCCGACGCGCAACTCATAATGGCCGCCCGGCCGCCGGCCCGAGATCTCGATCTCCGTCGGCTTGCGCTCGAACAGCACTCCCTGCAAGGCGATGCCGCGGCCGCAGATGACGATCCGCAACGTAGACGGCGCCTCCTTGCGGGCCGCGTGCGCGACCATGTAGCTGGCATTCTCGTGCATCAACAGCAGATCGGGAAAGAGATTCAGCAGACTCGGCGCCTCGCGCCGCTGGCAGAACTCGAAGACCGTCATCGCATCGCTCGCCCGGTCCCACGGCCGAGTCGCACGCATCGACCACAACAGGCGCAAGAAGATCAGCCGCCGCGGCACCGTCACCTCCAGCACCGATCCCAGGGCGGCATACGTCTGGCCGATCTCGACCAGGTCGCTCACCTCGAAGCCCACCTCGAACGCCCGATCGCACACCATCACCTTGAGCCGGGCCAGGTTGCCGGCCGTCCACCAGTCCGTCTCCCAGTCCGTCAGCAGGGCCTCTCCATAGGCCAACGGCAACTTGCCCTTGAGACAGAAGTCGATTTCCTCCAGCACGAGCGGGATTGGATCGCGGCCCTCCTGCACGGCATCGCTGACACCGAGCCGTTTCAGAGCGGCGAGGGGGCCGACCTCCCTGCCCTGCAAGACCTCGGTGGCCGCGAATCGCAGCGCCTTCTCCAGCAGGGGCCGGCGCACTTCACGCCGTCCTCGATCGAGACTGACCAGGGCAAGGCCGGCCAGGAAGTGAGCGTCGGCCGGGACGAAGCCGCGCTCCGCCAGCCGGGGCAGCATCATCGACCAGGCGTGATCGACGACGCGATCGGTCACGGGCAGTTTCGGTTTTTTCCGGGCGGCGACGATGCCTCCCGTGACGGCAGCACCCAGCAGGACAGCGACGACCCAGGGCAGCGGATCGCCAAGAAGCGGCGGTCCGAGGGCGAGGACAAATGCGAGCAGGAGGAGCGGGCCAGTGGTCAGCCAGAGCCAGCCGCGCATGGTCCAGCGATTGCCCGGTTCGGCCGCGCGGACGAGTTTGCTCCTGGGAGACTTCAGTTCCAGGCTTGTCCGCCAGCCGTTCTCGAGGACCTCGACGCGATAGCCCTTGCCGGAGAGCCGGCCGCGCCAGCGATTGAGCGGCATTCCGGGGATGGGCCTCGGCACCGGCAGCAAGGTGTAACAGCCGGGACAGATGGAGGCGCCGCGTTCCTTGGCCGCGCCGAGCAAGCCGCGCTGGGCCTCGGCGTCCTTGAGGCCAGCTTGCAGGACCATGCGATAGAGGCGGACCAGGCCGTTGTCGGGATCGACCTGCTGAGCGAGGGACTGACAGCGAGCGAGGACGTCGGCCGACAGAACGCCGTCGGTCTCGTCGAGCCAGTCCTGAATCAGCGTCCACGGCTCGCGCACCTTTTGGCCATCGAGGACCAGGCGATGTTCGCTCCAGAGATGGCCGATCATCTCGGCCCGGCGCAGTTCGAGGTCGCAGCGCGGACAGCGCATACGGACCTGGTTCTCGATACGTTCGCGTACCGCGCGCAGCAGGGGCCGGCGGCCGGCCTGATCCTCGACCTCGTAGAGCCGCTGCACCGCCTGGGCCTTGCCGACGCCAGCGACGAGGGCTTCAAGGAGGTTCTGCTCGCGCGGGTCCTTCTCGTCGGGCATCGAGCGGAGGAAAGCGACGGCGACGGCGAGTTGAGTCGCGGGCATCTGGCGGCGGTCGGCCAGGAGAGGGACGTAAGCAGGAATGAGCGCGGCGGGAATGGGGCCAGGCCAGCGGACGGCGAGGCTCAGGGCGAGTTGCTGGGCGAGGGGATCTTGATCGGCGGCGAGGGCGGCGACGAGGGAGGTGATATCGCTGCCGAACATCGAGCCGGCGATGGCGGTCATGGTCGATTCGCGCCGCTCCTGGGGGACGCGCGCCAGGGCGGCGGCCAGCGAGGCGGCGAGGAAGCGGTCAGCGCCTGCTCCCTGCTGTTCGCGGGCGATGGCGTAAAGGACGTTCCAGGCTTCGCGATCGGGCGGCGACTTGCAGACGAGTCCGAGCAGATGCGAAAGGGTATCGGAGGGCGAACGGCGTTCGCCGCGGAACTGGAAGATTTGATGGCGCTGGCGGAGGTGGGACTCCACCTGGCCCGCGGCGACACGTTCGCCACAGACCGGACAGGCCATCGCGGAAGTTTCTTGTTTGGGCTGCGCCATCGCTTCTCGTCCGGTTCGCCCCGTTTAGGACCGACGGCGAAATAACTTTCCTCTTTCTTGCCGCTTGCGGCTTAGCGGATCGCCCGCTAACGCCCGCTAAGCCGCAAGCGGCGGGAAGTTATTTCGCCGTCGGTCCTTAGCCGCGCGGCTAAACGGGGCATGGTATTGAGTATAATCATACAACGAGTCGGCAAGCGATCCGCTTTTCCGTTTTGTTACTTGTTCGGGAACAACCTCCAGCCCAGACGAGGTAGGATGAGTGATGTCAGCGGAACCGGCCGAGAGACCGGAAGCCCAACCGCCGGAACCAGCGGAACCCCCGAGTCCGCCCTCACCGCCTCAACCAACCGTCCACGAGGCGGAACTGGAACCGGGTACGTCGGGCCGAATTCTTCGAGGAGCGGAGATTGACTTTGAAACAGCCGTGGCGAGGCGCCGGACAGGACAAAACGTGGTTGTCTGTGGCGACGATGAGGATGCGAATCGACGGCGAGCCAGGCAGATCGAATCGGCTGTCGGGCCAGCCGAGCGCGGCGATCCTCACATTCGACGCGCTGGCCCGCACGCCCTGCCTCACTGGCAACAGACGCAGAGGACTCCGCGTGGGCCGATTGGGCATACCTTTTACGAAACAATCCGTCGAAAGGCGAGGAGGACAAAATGAAGTATTTCACTCCCGAATTGATTCTCATGGGCCGGTCGGAAGAAGATCGCGTTCTCAACGAGCAAAGTCGATTGTGGGATGCGGCTGGAGAGCGATATGTCGCCCATCTGGATGCCATCCGGTCTCGGTTCCCGGCGGGCCTGAAGCAAATTGATGATGGCTAC
>JBBSDR010000565.1:0-5379 GCA_038240465.1 Gemmatales bacterium | reverse complement strand
TCCGGGCTTCTATTATTTCGTGGGCAGCGCGCCTCCGGACCGTGTGGCCGAGGCGCGACGAGGAGGGCCGCCGCTGGCGCTGACGCACTCGGCCGGCTACTATCCAGCACCGGAGCCGACCATCAAAACCGGCGTCCTGACCATGAGCCTGGCCGTGATGAAGCTCATAGACTCGACTGTTGTCCCAGGTCCTGGACGGCGCTGAAACTCAGAGGCTTGTCGAAGTGGATTCCGACACTCTGGCTCCCCTCCGAGGCCGGCCGCACCCAGACCACGCGCCCGGTCAACCTGATCTCGCGGACATTGCCTGTCGCCTGCAAACAGACCTCCACTTCCTGTCCCACGCGGAGCGCTTCCTTGACGCGCAGACAGGCGCCGGTCTCGGAGACGTCAACAAGGGCCAGGGCGATGTTTGGTCCCAGGCCGAGAGTCCCCTTGCGGCAAATCCCCTTGCTGCTGGCGCGCGTCCGGCGGCGCAGGCTGGTCCGGCGATTGACAGCAGGCGGTGCTGGCGGCAAGGGCTGGGAAGCGGTTTCGGGAATGGGAGGGTCGCTCATGACGGTCCGGAAAGGGCGACGGTTGAGGGAAGAGAGCCTCAACAGAACCCTAGTCCACGAATCCAGGCTTGTCAGGCAATCCGCCTGCATCCTCTCTCGACTATTCGGGCGACAAGCTGGAAAAATCAGTCCTTTTTCATCTCATCAGCCAGCGGACGGATGCGCACGTTGCGCCAGGCGACCGGGCCATGATCGGACTGCAACAGGAGCGGCCCCTGGTCCACTTCCTTCTTCACCCACGCCGCTCCAGTCGGATGTTTGACCTCGACGTTCTCGTGGATCACCTGGCCATTGAAGGTCACCTTGACAAAGCGAGCGTTGGCCGTCTTTTTGCCATCCTTGTCAAAACGGGGTGAGCGAAAAGCGATGTCGAGAGTCTGCCACTCGCCGGCTTTCTTGCAGGCATTGACACGCGGCGGAATGCCCTCATCGAGATGGTGATAGTTTGGCTTCTCGGAGGCACGCGGATAGATGCCGCCAGCGTCGTCGCCGGTCAGCTTTTCCTTGCCGAAACTATCGACGATCTGAATCTCGTACAGCCCGTTCAACTTGACGCCGGAATTCGATCCGCGCGGGATCAGGAACTCGACATGCACCTCGACGTCGGTGTAGACGTCTTTGCTGACAAGGTCCTTGAGCCGTCCCGGGCCGTTGACGAGAACGCCCTTGCCGGGTACGGCCGCCAGTTTGCGGGCATTCTTCTCGTCGAGCTTCGCGTCTCCGGCGTGAATCCACTGATCGGCGGGCATGCGCCATGCCTCCAGCGGTTTCTCGCCGATCAGCTCTTTCCATTCCGGTTCGGCAGCATGGGCCAGGGAAACGAACAGGGTGAGCAGAACGACACAGATCGGTTCTCGCATGGTTTGTCTCAGCTTATCCTGGGTGAGTGGGGATGATTCAACGGGCGACGCGCTCCGCTCCGAGGACTCCGCGTCGCGGCTAACCAACCTGCGCCAGATATACAATGCCTCCCTGCGTGGAGAGTTCGCATACCCTGGTGAGCCAGATGCCGCAGCGCGATTCGCTCGCACCCTACCTTTGGATGATCCAGGCGTCTGTCGTGTTCACCGCCATGCTCGCGATGGCTCGCATGCTCGGGGCCTGGTGCGACTGGCAACTCGTGGCGACCGTGCGCGCCAGCATGGTCCTGGTCCTTGTGGCCGGCGTTACTCTGCTCCAGGGCAAGCGCGCTGTCGTCTTCGGACCGCCGACGCTGTGGGTCCGCAGCATCGCCGGCAGCCTGAGCATGGTCTGCACGTTCTTCGCCATCACGCAGCTGCAGATCTCCGATACGCTCACCCTCACCAACATGTATCCCATCTGGATCGCGCTGCTGTCGTGGCCGATCCTGGGTGAGAAACCACCCTTGCAGATCTGGATCGCGGTCCTCAGCAGTTGCACCGGCGTCTGGCTCATCCAGCAACCGCACTTCGGCGCCAGCGACCTGGGCATCGCCGCCGCCTTCGCCGCCTCGTTGTTTACCGCCGTGGCCATGATTGGCCTGCATCGCCTGCGGAGTCTTGATCCGCAAACCATCGTCATTCACTTCTCCGCCGTTGCCACCTGCTTCTGCACTGCCTCCTGGTTCGTCTTCGAGAAGCCGCCGCCGAAGAGCGAAGCCGGTATGGTGCTGACTCTGTCCCTGCTGCTGGGAGTTGGCCTGACGGCTTCGGTGGGCCAGATCCTGCTGACGCGAGCCTTCGCCGCCGGCAACCCCGCTCGCGTCGGCGTCGTCGGTCTGACGCAGATCGTCTTCGGCCTGCTGGTGGACATCCTCTTCTTCAAGCACACTCCAAAATGGCTCAGCCTGCTCGGCATTGTCCTCATCGCGCTTCCGACGGCCTGGGTCATGCTGAGCCGTCCTCCGGCCGCCCACATCCCTCCTCCGGAATGACACCGCGCCTCACTCCAACTCGAACGTCAGGTTGTTCTTCTCACCGGCCTTGATCGTGGCCTTGAGCGGGGAATCCGCCGTCCGGGCGTATTTCGCGGGCAGCTTGTTCGGCGTCGGTTTGCCGGCCTCGTCGAAGCGCGGTTCCTGCCAGGTGATCGTCACCGTGTACTCGCCCTCCGGGACGCCGTCGAAGGCCGTGTAGGTGCTCATCGCCGACGATCCGTCCGCCTCGGTCATGGCGTCGGCCGTTCGCGCGTATTTCTCTGTCTTCGCAATGTAAGTGTGAAAGACGACGACCGCATTGGCCACGGGCTTGCTCTTGTAGAGGACCTTGACCGTGGCCGGCAGAACGGGCTTGCGGTTCTTCGTTGGCACACCCACCTCTTCGCTGTCGGCCACTTGCAAGGTGTCGCCGACGATGCCGTCGAGCATCAGGTTGGCGACGATGGGGCCATCCTTCTTCACGGTCACCCAGGTAATATGATCGATTTCGCCGTAGCGCAGGCCGCGCAACTTGCTGGCGCCTCCGGTCGTCGCCAGCATGTAGTAGTTCATCCCCTGGCGGACGGACTTCAGGTAGCGATGGACGTGGCCGGCAAAGACGGTGTAGTTGCGCCCGGCCAGCAGTTTCTCGACGCCGGACCAGCGCGACTTCTCGTTCTCCAGAGTGAACCAGAGCGGCTTGTGCAGCGCGACGATGGTCCAGCGGACGTCGCGATTGGCGTCGAGCGTCTTCTTGACGTAGGCCAACTGCTCCTCGCTGATGCGGATGGGGTCCTTGGGTGCGTCCTTACCCTTCTCGGGTGGGTCCTCGCTGTCGAGCATCAGGAACAGCACGTCGCGATAGACGAAGTGGTAGTAGCGCCGCCCCATGGTCCGCGTCCACTCCTTCTCCATGATCGGATTGGAAATATCGTGATTGCCCGGGACGTAGAAGAAGGGCATTTGCAGCTGTTTGACGAAGCCGTTGAACTCCTTCCATTGCTCCGCCATCTTCTCCCTGTCCTCGGTATAGCCCTCGATGAGATCGCCGACGGAGACGACGAACTCCGGCTGCAGGAGATTGAGGCGTTCAATGGCCCGGGAAAAGACGGCGGCGCGATGTCCGCCTGTCCGATCGCTCACAAAGGCGAAACGGAACTCGCGCGGATCGTTATTCAGTTTGAGGTTCGTCCAGGGATTTTGTTCCTCGACCTCGACGCGCAGATCGCCCGTCCCCTTCGAGGGCGCGGAAGTGCCTTGGCTCAGCGACAGGGCGGCGGCGGCAACGAGAACAGCCAGGGCAGCGCCCGGACCCAGAAGTCGTCTCATGAGTGATCTCCTGCGTGGAATGTCCGGAGATACTCTAAAGCAAAATCCGAAATCCGAAATCCGAAATCCGAAAATCAACAGGATTTTCACACTCGACTTTGGAACGCGGAGTGGCGATGCGCGAAAGATTTTTCCGCGCTGTTGTCCGATAGCGGGCTCTCTGTTCAACTTCCACTACTGCGTTCCTCCCGACTTCGTCGAGTTGAACGCGGGACTCAACAAGCCGATCGGCGAGAATGCGACGGGCTTTCGCGGCAAGAAGGACTTCACGGCGTAAGAGTGCCGGTGCATCGGACAAACCGGCACGCTGACGCTGTGCCGCTCGCCGAAGTCATTAGAGGGGACGCCCGTGCGAGTCCTGGCTGAACCGGGCAAGCAGTACGCGATCTATCTCAACGGCGGCAAACAGGCCGACCTCAAACTCGACATCCGGGCCGGGACGTACATCGTGGACTGGATCGACACACGAAGACGGGAAAAGTGGCCCGGAGCGACAAGCTGCCTCACAGGGGAGGGATCGCCTCCCTGAGTTCACCGGAATATACCGAGGACGTGGCCTTGAGGATCAAGCGGGTCCCCTGGACGAAGTTTTGCCTGGCATCGCCTGCATGACCGCGAGAAACATGGCGGTCGAACACGCTGCTAACCGCCGCGCGGAGTCCTCCACCGTTGGGCCACGCCCTTCGAGAAAGGCCTCGATCGCAGCCAGACTCATGGCCACCAGGTCATCGGCCAGGGCTTCCACCCAGTTCGTGGGCGGACTCTTCACCCCGGCTCGCGTGAACTGTCCCATCAACTGCTCCGCGAGATCGGAACTCAGACCCCGGGCGAACCGATGCATCACCCCATTCAGTGCCAGGGGGTCGGAGCGGTGGCGGAGAAACAATTGCATGAGGGGGCGTTGCCGGGACACCAATCCGAACATGTCCCGATAGCCCCGCTCCAGGTCCTCCCCTGCCCCTGGCCCGGCTTCAAACATCTGGCGCCGCGAGGCCGCCACTGCCTCCCGGATTTCGCTCGTCACCCGTTCGGCGGCAACCGCCAGGCACTCCTCCACGTTGGCGAAGTGTTGGTAGAACACCGACTGCACGACCGCCGCGCCCCGGGTCACGCTAACCGTGCTGACAGCAGTTTCGCCTCCCGAATGAAGCAAGTCCAGGGTGGCCCCAATCAATCGTTCCCGCGTTTCGGCCTTGGTCCCCCGCCTTCGTGGCTGGCCGTTCGTATGTGGTTTGGCGGACGTAGGCATCGCGACTCCCCAGAAACCCTTTTTCTTGAAACTCGGGTTGGACTCTGGTAGTAATGATAGCGATATCATTATCGTTTTCTACCCCGGCGCGAGGCAAATGGGGTTTTCGGGTCCAGCGAACGAAAAGTCTGATCTCAAATCGAAAAGGAGCTTGCATGAACGCGAGAGCGGTTCTAACTCTCCCGGCTTTCGCCATCCTCTTCCTGGGTTCCGCCAGCGCCCGGAAGCAACGCCGCCATGCTCGATTCCGACTTTCGGGCGACCTGAAAGACAAGCGATGAACCCATCCCCAAGCCCCATTAGTTCCAATCGGAGGCGAGCGGCACGGCGTCAGCGTGCCGGTTTGTCCGAATCACCGGCACGCTGAC
>JBBSDR010000564.1:0-5380 GCA_038240465.1 Gemmatales bacterium | reverse complement strand
CCAAAGTGGGAGTTCTGACACCGTATTGCCGATTGCGGCTTCGCGGACCGCCCGCTAAGGCCCGCTACGCCGCACGCGGCAACCCGTTATTTCGCCATCGGTCCTTAGCGGTTTTTCCCGCTTCGCCGCGAGTCTCTGGCTCGCGCCGAAGCGGGTTTTGCTTTCCAGTGAAGCGATTATGCACGATGTGCCGATAATAGGAGGAAGATGAGTCAGATTTTGTCGCGAGGGAGAGAAGCACCAGGAGTTTCCGCGATGCGCATCAGCAATTCCAAGCACTCCCCGCGTGATATCCGCCAGACCGGTCTCGCTGCTTGCCTGGTTCCCCTCGTGTTCCTGACGTGCGGCTGCACCAATCTGGAACAGTATCTCCACAACGGATTCAAGGTTGGGCCAAACTATGGCCGGCCTCCCGCTCCGGTGGCCAAGCAATGGATCGACGCCGACGACGTGCGCGTCCGGAAAGACTCCGATGATCTGAGCAAGTGGTGGACTGTCTTCAATGACCCGGTGCTGGACTCCCTCATTTGCCTGGCTTACCATCAGAACCTGAGTTTGCGCGAGGCAGGGTTCCGTGTTCTGCAAGCCCGCGCTCAACTCGGCATCGAGTTGGGGAACCTGTTCCCGCAGACGCAAACGATGAACGGCGACTACACCCGGAACGCTATCAGCCAGGAAACCGCGAACACGCAGTTCTTCTCGACCAACCGGAAGCGGTGGTTCGGCCAGTGGGACTATGGCTTCAACCTCAGTTGGGAACTCGACTTCTGGGGCCGGTTCCGGCGGGCCATCGAATCGGGCGTGGCAACCCTCGACGCCTCCGTTGAGGGCTACGACGACGTCCTGGTCACTCTGCTCGGCGACGTGGCGACGAACTACACGCAGATGCGCACTTTCGAGCAAAGAATCAAATACGCCCGCGAGAACGTGGACCTGCAACTCAAGACCCTGGCCATCGTCGAGGGCCGCTTCAAGGCCGGCGTCGCGGGGACCACGAAACTCGACGTCTACCAGGCCAAAAGCACCCTCGAACAAACGAGGGCCCAGATTCCCGAGTTGGAGATCAGTCTCCGCCAGACCAACAATCAGCTATCTATCCTGCTCGGACTGCCGCCGGAAGATTTGCAGGCGCGGATTGGGAAGGCGTCCATCCCGACGGCCCCAACGGAAGTAGTCGCCGGCATTCCCGCCGACCTGCTGCGCCGCCGCCCGGACGTCCGCCGGGCCGAGCGCCAGGCGGCGGCCCAGAGCGCCCAGATTGGTATCGCCGATGCGGACTTCTATCCGCGTATTGCTCTCAACGGCACGTTTGGATGGTCGGCCGAAAAGCTCAGCAAGCTCTTCCGGGAGCAGGCGTTTCGAGCCAATTTCGGCCCTTCGTTCCAGTGGAACATCCTCAATTATGGCAGGATCCTGAACAACGTTCGGCTGCAGGACGCCCGGTTCCAGGAACTGGTGGCAACGTACCAGAATACGGTCCTCACCGCCGGCCGGGACGTGGAGAATGGTCTGGTCACCTTCCTGCTCGCCCAGGAACGCACGAAGTCGCAGGCTGCCAGCGTGGACAACGCCCAGGAAGCCGTCGGGATCGCTCTGAAACAGTACGAACTGGGGACAACCGATCTCACCCGGGTCACGCTTCTACAGCAGACCCTGGTGCAACAGCAGGATACGCTGGCCCAGGCACGCGGCGAAATTGTCACGGGATTGATCCAGGTTTATCGAGCCCTGGGCGGCGGCTGGCAACTCCGCTTGACCGGATGCGATCCCGCGCCCCAACCGCCGCAACGCACGCCCGCCGCAGTCGCGCCTTCTCCCGCGTCGCCGCCGCCGGCGTTCGCCACGAGAAAAGGGGCGCCGACAGTAGGGGAGCCGGCCGTGGTGAAGCTGATGGTCAAGGGGCAGTGAACGGAACAAGGCGCCGCTCCATCGCACTCAGAAGGGCTTTCTCCCATGCGATTCGTCTCAGTCGTATCCGTGCTGGTTGTCGCTCTCGGCCTGTGTCGAACGGCCGAAGGGGCAGAGCCTTGTTTCTCGTGGTGGCCCTGGAGTACGCTGCATCATCCGTGTCCCTGTTGCCCGAATGATTACTGCCCGAAGCCCCTGCCGGCTGTCTGTCCCCTGAAGGACTGCGGTCCGAATGACTATTGTCCCAAGCGCTGGCCGATCGTGCTGCCGCACTGTTACCCGCCCTGGTACACATGCGGCTGTCCGAAATAGGAGGCTGCACCATCGCGCTCGGCGCTCCGCTCCGAAGACTCCGCTGCCGGATCAGGGTTGGCGCGGTAGATGCGAAAGTTGTACGTCATGCAACTCTCCCGGCTATCGACCCGCATGGTAAGGCGACGAAAGAACTGATCGACCTCGGTCCGATGGTGCGCGTGCCTCTGGAGACCGCTCTGGAAGGAAAGCCGTCGCTGGACGCCCGCCGCCGCATCGAGGACATCCTGACGAAGTTGCCGAAGCAGGGCTTGCCGTGGCTGATTCGCGACCTGCGTGTGTCGGAGGTGCTGGAGCGGATGGGGACGCCGGCCGCGCGATCTGCTGCTCAGGGCCGCGGCAACTCCCACACAAGCACCTTGCCGTCCCATCCGCCCGCCGCCAATCTTTTGCCATCAGGCGAGACGGCAAGGCACAGCACCTCGTTCGTGTGCTTGAGCGTGGTGCGCTCTTTCCAGGTCGTCGTGTCCCAGAGGCGCACTTCGCCCGGCTGGTTCCAGTCGCCGCCGCCGGAGCAGAGCGTCTTGCCATCCGGCGTGAACGCGACCGCCCACGTCTCGCCGGCATGGGCCTTCATCGCGGCCATCTCTTTCTTCGACTCAAAGTCCCAGACCTTGACGTGACCGTAGCGAATGCCGGCGGCGATGCGCTTGCCGTCCGGTGAAATCGCGACCGAGCGAACCTCGCCTTCCTTCACCGTCCAGCGAGCTTGTTCCTTCATCTCGTCGAGCTTCCACAGACGGACCGTGTTATCGGAACTGCCGCTAACCAGAAACGCGCCGTCGGCGCTAACCGCGAGACTGTTCACCCAGCTCGTGTGGCCCTTGATCTCCTTCTTCAGCTTCAGCTTCAGCTCTTTCGTGGACCACACGCGAATCATGCCGTCCATGCCGCCGCTGTAGAACTCGCGGCCATCCGGATGGCCCTTCGGTTGCCAGGCGACGGACAGGATGGCTCCTTTATGGGCCTCCTTGAGAGTTACACGCTCCGTGCTTCCATAGAGGCCGGCCATACCATCGTGAGCTCCGCCAGCAAGAACATAAGAGTCCCCGTGCGAGAAAGCCAGGGCGGATATTACATCCTCGTGAGGCGGAAAAACCGAGAGCATTTCTTTGAACAGTGGGTTCCAGCCGTGAAGGCGACCCTTCGCCGTGCCGATGGCGAGGAGCTGTCCCTTGGGTGTGAAAGCGAGAGAACCAATCCAGCCATCCTTGCAATCGATGATCACTGGCTCCGCTCCCGAGAGGGAACCGGACAGAAAGAGCAAGGCCGTCCAGCAGAGGATACGAGAGCGGCTCATCGTGGACTTCTCCTCATCGGGCGGGTTACAATCGCGGTCATGAAACACGATACCAAACCCCTGTGTCTGTTGCTCGGAATTCTCCTGGCGATCCCGGCCGCAGCCGAGGAGCCGTCTTCCGAGAAAGTGCTGGCCGGCCTGAAAGACTTCTTCGCGAAGACGGCTCAACCCGACGGCTCCTTCCGGCCCGGTGTCGATCCCGACTATCCCGGCATGTCCGACAGCGCTTACAGCGACCTTGCGCCGACCGTCTACGCCGTGGTGCTGCATCGGACGTTCGGCTGGAAACTGCCCCACGAGGAGAAGACGAAGGAGTTCCTGCTCTCGCGCCAGGGCAAGGACGGCGCCTTCGTCAACGTCAAGGGAACGGCCGATCCGAAGTCGCCCCAGGCGCGCGCTTACAACACGACGCAGGGACTCGTCAGCCTGCACGCGCTTGGCCTGAAACCGCGTCACGATCCGCTGCCGGTCTTCGACGTGGTCCTGAAAGAGGACTACAAGAAGATGCCGCTGTACATGACGAGCTTCTTTCCGCTCGCCTATCTCACTCAGGGGCGCACCATCCCGGCCGAGGCCGACAAGAAGATTCGCGCCATCATGGTGCAGGCGGAAGACGGCTACATCGGCGAGCATGTCGCCTCGACGTTTCATGCGGTCCACTACTATCGCCTCGTCGGCGAGAAGACGCCCAGGGCCGAGTTGATTCTCAAGCGCGTTCTGAAGGAGCAGCACGCCAACGGCAGCTGGTTCATCAATCCGCCGGCGCGCGATCGTCATGCGACGTTCGACGCCGTCTTCACCTTGCGGCAACTCGATGCGGAGCGAAAGGACGTGAAGGCGGCGATTGTCAAGGCGGCGAAATGGGTGCTGACTTGCCGCAACGACGACGGCGGCTTCGGCCATTTTCTCGGCAGCACGTCGGACATGGACGCGGTCTATTTTCACGTCGGCGCGCTGGTCATGGCGGGATGGTTGAAGCCCGTCGAGCCGCTGCCAAGCGATCCGCACCTGCTCTGCTGGGGACACCTGATGCCGTTGCCGGCAAAGTGATGTTCGCTCGCTTGCGGGCTCGCGGGAAACTCGTTCTGTTCGAGATGGCGAGCAGGGTCAGTAATGACCCCGGTTCTTTGGCACTTACCTGGGCAAGGCCAGAAAATGAGCATCACCCCTGCCAGTCTGCTCCAGCGCTTGCGTAAAGATCCTTCGCGCGAGGATTGGGATCGGCTCGTTTCTCTCTATACTCCGCTTCTCTGGTACTGGGCGCGGAAACAGGGACTACAGGAGGCGGATGCCGCCGACCTGGTTCAGGATGTGCTGGCCATGCTCGTCCGCAAGCTGCCCGAGTTTGAATACAATCCCGGCAAGAGCT
The DNA here is from genome assembly GCA_038240465.1 of Gemmatales bacterium. Classification (GTDB taxonomy): domain Bacteria; phylum Planctomycetota; class Planctomycetia; order Gemmatales; family Gemmataceae; genus JBBRIK01. The sequence continues at coordinate 491 of JBBSDR010000564.1, read as the reverse complement.
TTCGCAACTGGTTAAAGACCATCCTCCTCAACCGCTTTCGGCAGTCGCAACGCAGGCCGGCCTTCACCTCTCTGGAAACAGGCCCCCAGCCGGCGGAACGCCAAGGCCCCGACGAGGCGGAGATGCTCGGCGAGCAGGAATATCGCGCCTGGCTGACCGGGCGAGCGATGGAACTGATGCGGGCGCTCTTTCACGAAACAACCTGGAAAGCGTGCTGGATGCTGGTCGTGGACGAGCGCTCGGGAGCAGAAGCGGCTGCGGAACTGGGGTTGAGTCTCGATGCCGTCTATGCCGCGCGCTCGCGCGTCTTGCGGCGGTTGCGCCAGGAACTGGACGGCCTCTACGAGTAGGTCTTTTTTTCTAGAGTGGCAAACCTGGCTGGGGGATCAGACCCCTGCCGGCTCGTCCGGCAGGTGAAGCAGTTCGTCGGCTAGATGAAGCCGAGCAGCTCGCCGACGACCCCTGCCGGCTCGCCCGGCAGGTGAAGCAGT
>JBBSDR010000563.1:0-5385 GCA_038240465.1 Gemmatales bacterium | reverse complement strand
TCTTGTTGGTGAGCAGGGTCAGAGGACCACCAAAACTACGACCCGGAGGTTGGGCCAGGGCCGGGGCCGCCAGAAGCACCATCGCCGCCAGACTCACAAACGTACGCATTAGCTGAATCCTCGTGGGGAATACCGAGCCGCCCCCCGTGCCGCTGTACAGATGCACCAGTCACGGGAGAGAGGGAACACTATTACTAACACCAGTTTTGAGCACTGGTATCGCGCAGGACGTTTTTTTACTTCTGGTTCTGCGGGCGAGCGACGCGCGGTTGCGCCTGGGCGGGAACGAGCTTCCAGTCTCGCGGCGTTTGCGGCGCCGCGAAAATCTCGGCGTTGATCTTGGGCGAGTTGGGCTGGATGTTCGCCAGGTCCCAAAGCACCTCGCCGGTATTGGGGGCCTCGAACCACAACTGCCGCGGCAGGAAAGTGTCCTTGTTCAGCACCAGGCGCGCCTTGACGAAGTCGGCCCGATCGACCGCATTCTTCGAGATGACGTCGATGTAGACGTAGTTCTGATCGACATTGTGCAACTTGAGGTCATAACGAGCCTTGGCCTCGGTTGCCTTCATGCCGAACATGAACGCGAGGGAGCTATCGTCGGTGAGCTTGCCCGCGTTGGTCGTCTTCGGCGCGGGATAATACTTGATCTGCTTTTCGGTGGGGAGGTACTGATAGATGTGCGTCCCCGTGCAGATGTAGCGCTCGTAATCAGACGGCTTGTCCTTGGCGGCCATGTGCCAGAAGAAATACGTCGGCTTGAGGAAGTGGATGGTGCCGGTGTAGCTCTTGCGCGTTTTGTAGGTCGGGTCAATCTCGGTGCGCGTGCAGGCGACGGCCAGGGAGTTGACCGTCTTCATCGCGTCCTCCCAGTGCAGCAGATACTTGTCGAGGTCGTTGCCCTGCGCCTCGCCCGGCGCGGCGGCCGGCGCCGCCGCGGGGGCCGGCGGGGGGGACTGGGCCAGACCGGCAGTTCCGAGAACGCCCAGCGCCAGCAAGGCAAGACAGGTCTTCCGCATGGCCATCTCCTGAAAAGCGAAGGGTCGAAGGCCCGGAACCTGAGCCGTGCTTCCGCACGGCGACAAGGGGGCCTCTTCTGTTCCATCCGGACAGGAGCGGCGGCGGGTCCGCCGCTGCACTGTTCCTGAATCTTATAGCATCGCGCCCGCGCCGGGTGAAGGGCGGCTTGGGACAGTTCCGGACGCGAACTCCCGAATGCTTCCGCAAGCGCCATTCCTTCGGTTTCTCTTGTGGATCTTGAGCGGTTTCACGGGGAATCCGCAAAGGTTTTTCTCTGCCGGACCGATCCAATAAGCAGAGAGGTCGTTGTCCTCATTCCGCGCCCGTTCGGAGTCCCCGCATGAACCGCTCCCGCCTGCACCGCTTCCCCAGCTTTCCCGGGCAGCGTCTGCTCACCGGGACGCTGCCGCTGGCCGGGGCGATGCTCGCGGCCGGCTGTGGACTGACGGCCAACCTGGTGATCGAGAAGCCCGCACCGGCTTCCCATGCCGCAGCCAAACCGCAAGTTCACCAGACAGCCAAACCGCCCCACCATGACCCCGCCGCTCCAGAAACCCTGCCCGCTCCGGCCGAGGTCGCGGGCGAGGGCGGCAAGCGGCCGGTGCCCGTCTCGCTGGACACGGTCTTTCACCTGGCCGAGGGGCAAAACAGTCAGGTCGCCCTGGCGCGCGAGAAGCTGAACGAGAGCCACGTCGAGAAGAACCTCGCCGACTGGGCCTGGCTGCCGAATCTGCACGCGGGCGTGGCCTACTACCGGCACGAGGGCGGCATTCAGAACGAAGACGGCACGCTGACCAAGTCCAGCTCGTCCGCCCTGTATCCGGGCCTGGACCTGACGGCGCAGCTGGATTTGCGCAACCTCACCTATCAGCGCGTCAACGCCGAGCGAAAGATCTGGCAGCAGCAGGGCGAGTTGTCGCGCGTGACCAGCGATACGCTGCTGGAGGCGTCCAGCACCTACGTCGATATGCTGGCGGCGCTGTCCAGCGAGGCGGCCTTGCTGAAAATTCAGGTGCTGGAACGAGATGTCCTGAAGTGGGCCGAGGCGATCTTCAAGGAAGACAAGAGCGCCGAGGTGATGGTCGAGGGCATCAAGGTCCAGTTAACCGGCCGCGAGCAGGCCATCACCCAGGCGCGCCAGCAGGCCGATGCTGCGGCGGCGAAGCTGGCTTACCTCCTCGGTCTGGGACCGGACGTCCAACTTTTGCCGATCGAGACCGTTCTGAAGCCGATCGACCTGATCGATGCCAACCAGTCAACGGATTCCCTGGTCGCCCAGGCGTTGCAGGCCGGCCCCGGCGTCCACGAACTGGAGCAACTGCTGGGCGTCATCCAGAACGCGCTCGCTGCCGCTTCCGGCCCCGGCCGGTTCGTCCCGGTCCTGGAGATGCGCATGATGGAGGGTGGGTTTGGCGCCGGACCCAACTCGACGCTGAACTGGGACAATCGCTGGGACATGGGCGTGCAGATGCACTGGAACCTGACCGAGTTGTTGACCGCACGCGAGAAGGGCCAACTCGCCCACAGCAAACTCGAACAAGCCGAGTTGAGCTATCGCGACCTGCGCGGCAAACTGACGCTCGGGGTGCAAGAAGCGCAGCAGACCATCCAGGCCAGCCACAAGATCATCGAACTGGGAAGCGCTCAGGTCAAGCACGCGGACAAGACTTACAAGCTGAGCGACCTGCGTCTGAAAAACCGCGTCGAGGGCAGTTCGACGTCAGAAGTCCTGTCCGCGATTCGCGGTCTGGAGATGGCCCAGCTTAACTCGCTCAATGCCATTCGCGCACACAACAAGGCCCAACTGCGGCTCATGGTGCTGATGGGGGCCGCCGGCGCGAATGGATTCTGCAAGTAGCAGTTATTCGGTCGGCAGAGAAGAAACGCAGGCCTTCTTGCAGCCGAAGTCGCCAGACTTCGGGCCAGCAAGGCAGCCTAAGTCTGGCGACTTCGGCTACGAGTGTTCTTTCTTGTAGCCGAAGTCGCCAGACTTCGGGCCAGCAAGGCACCCTAAGTCTGGCGACTTCGGCTACAAGTGAGTTCCTTTCTCGCCGAGGTAATATTCGCGCCGACATCAGCGGGCGATACGATCCTTGCCCACCCAGGGCCGTAAGACCTCCGGGATCAGCACGGTCCCATCACTCTGCTGATAGTTCTCGAGGATGGCCACGATGGCCCGGCTGACGGCGACGGCCGTGCCGTTGAGCGTATGCGCGTAACGCGCCTTCTTCTCGGCTTTCGGACGATAGCGAATGTTGAGCCGCCGGGCCTGAAACTCGGTGCAGTTCGACGTGCTTGTCACCTCGCCAAACTCGCCGTTCTGGCCCCGTCCCGGCATCCACGCTTCGAGATCGTACTTGCGATAGGCCGGCCCGCCCAGGTCGCCGGTGCAGGTGTCGATAACGTGATAGGGCAGCCCCAGCCCCTGAAACACTTCCTCCTCGATCTTGAGGATCTCCTCGTGCAGCGCGTCGCTCTGCTCGGCGGCGCAGAACACGAACATCTCGACCTTGGTAAATTGATGGACGCGATAAAGTCCGCGTGCGTCGCGACCTGGCGCACCGGCTTCGGTTCGGAAACAGTGCGACAGGCCGGCGTACTTGCGCGGCAGTTGCTCTTCGTCAAACGTCTGGTTGCGGTGCATGCCGCCGAGCGTGATCTCGGCCGTCGCGATCAGGCACAGGTCGCTGTTCTCGATGCTGTAAATCTGCGTCTCGGGTCCGCGCGGGATGAAGCCGATGCCTTCCAGTACCTCGGCGCGGGCGACGTCCGGCGTGATGATCGGCGTGTAACCATGCTTGACCAGCGTCGTCATGGCATATTGCATCAGGGCCAGTTCGAGCAGGGCGGCCTCGTTCTTGAGGTAGTAGAACTTCTGACCGGCGACAGCGGCCCCCGCCTCGAAATCGACCAGATCGAGCGCCTCAGCCAGGGCGACATGGTCCTTCGGCTTGAAGTCAAACGGACGCGGCTCGCCCCAGCGCTTGATGACCTTGTTGTCCTCGGCGGCCTGGCCGACCGGTGCGGCGGGATGCGTCATGTTGGGAATGAACATCAGCGCCGCGTTCAGTTGCGTCTCGACCTCTTTCTCCTGTTTCTCGATCTCGCCGACCTGGTCGCGCAGTTGTTTCCCCTCGGCTTTCAAAGCTTCTCTCTGGGCCGGGTCTTTCATCAACTTCGACAACTCGTTCTGGCGCTGCTGAATGGTCTGTCGCTGGGTGGCAAACTGCTTGCGCCGGTCGTCGAGGGCGATAACGCTATCGAGATCGGCGTTGACGTTGCGGTTCTTGCAATTCACCTTGACGGCGTCGAGGTTCTCACGAATGAAATGCACGTCGAGCATGATCGTTTGCTGCTCCTACCAGCCCCGAGCGCAAGCGAGGGGTGAGGCGAGGAAACCCCTCGCTTGCGCTCGGGGCTGGTTCTGCAATTACACGAATCCTATTCACTGCGCCCGTTGCTGCAAATGATTCAGCGCCGCCCGGCTGGCGAACTTCTGAACCAGGCGCGTGAAAGGATAGCCCAGCCAGGCAAGCCGAATGCCAGGCCGCGACCACGAGCGCATCGTCGCCGTCACCTTTCCCGTTGCCAGGTCCTTCTCGACGCTGAACGTCTCCTCGCCCAGCTCGGGATGCCCGCGCAGTGTGCGATAGGTAAAGCCCGCGCGCCATCCATCGCCAATGCGCTCGTCGAACCGTTCCATCACTCGCGCCGCGAAGAACAGATCGATCCCCGGCACGAGGTGGTAACAGATGCCGACGGTGTCACCGGTTTCGACCGGAGCGCGGCGCAATACGCCGCTGACGAGCCAGTTGGGAAAGATGTCGTAGCGGAGGATCGCGGCGGCAACGCGGCGAAAAGCGCCGTTCGGCTTCGGCTCGCCCGGCGGTTCCGTCGCCAGGACGCGCTGATAGGCGTCGCGGTTGTCGCGCGGTCGGGGACCGCGTTCGACGCCGTGATGAAATTCCTCGCTTTCGAGCCGTTGCAGCAGCGGCTTCTGGCCGAGAAAGGTGAAGATGATTTGCAAGATCGCGTATCCTTCAGACAACGTGGACCGTCACCGGATCGCTGACAAGGGTGCGCTGGCCGAAGCCGTGGCCATCGACCTGGCTGCCGGCCGGGGCGGGAGAGATGCCCGCGTTCCAGAACGCCTTGACCGTGTACGCGCCCGGCTCGATCCAGTAGACGAATCCCCTGCCGAAACTCATCCCCGGCAGCACCGGCACCGGAAGCTGCTTCATCGCCACGGTATATTTCGCACCGACGGCAAGCGGAATCAACTCGGGAGGACACATCATCGCCGGCACCGGCAGCACCGGCGCGAAAGGCAGCACTCCCGGCCCATCCAGTTCGATGCCGATGCTGTTG
>JBBSDR010000562.1:0-5392 GCA_038240465.1 Gemmatales bacterium | reverse complement strand
GAGACGCCTGTCCCACCGGGTATGTTTGAACCTGCCGCTCGCCTAAGCCGTGGCGGGGGTGACTGCGGCAGGTTGCTCCGTACGCCGGCCATGCGCGACCCAGTTGCGATACCGGCGAACCTGGTTGACTTCCTCAATCAGATTGGCGTCGAGGTCCTTGTAAGGTTCCAGAACTTTGAAGAAACTGCCGTGTTCAATCCCTTCTTTCATCTCGCCCAGAGCACGTTTGATGGTCACATGATGCAGCGCCGGCAACTCGGCCTCTACCTCCGCCAGGATTCGTTCCCGGATGGTGGCTTCAAAAACGGAAAAGAGTTGCAGGACGCAGAGGTCCTCAAGATCGTCAAGGACAGTTTGTGAACTGTCAATGATTGTTGCCGAACTCAGTTCGATAAGTTGACTGTCACGGCCGAGATCGCCGTTCCACGGCAGGTCGTTCCAGTGTTTTTCGCCCAGGCGCGCCAGCGTTCGCGCCATCAGATGGGCTGCCTTGTACCAACGCCAGGCGTCGTCAAGGGAAGCAATCATGACAGCAAATCCGTCAGGATCGCCTCGAATCGCTCTCGATCGAGCGGCCGAATAGCCAAGTGTTCATCTTGAACCAACCACTGTTCGCCGGTATCGGTCAACTTGCGATACAGATAGTGCTTATCGGTGCCATTGGTAATGTCTACACGGCCTTCCGCGCGCTCGTGTCCGGGTTCCGCATAGGGTCCCAGGTGAACGAGAACGGTGCGGCCTACGGGGACCACCTTCACGGTACTCTCGCCGAAGTTGATGGCCAAACCCTGGATATGGTAGGCGCCCAGGCCCTGTTCCCGTTTCTCGAATTCGAGCGGCACAAGGTCGAGGAATTCCGCGGTAGCCGCCTCCGTTAGCCAGGCACGCAGTTGCCCGAGCAGTCGGTGAACGGCCGCGATCCATTCCTCGCGCAACTGCCGCCGCTGTTTCTCCTGTTCGGCGCGGGGAGCGTTTTTTTGAAGGAATTCACGAAGCGTCATGAGGGGCCTCCCAGGGAGCCACGGCAGCTATCAACAACAAGTGAAGCGAGCGCAAGTGGGACAAGCCCCACCATGACCGAACTGCGTCCCGCCGCATCACGCCAGTCTGGCCGCCCCTGACTCTGGGCTGATAAGCAGCGAGCCTCACGCCTCTTCCAGTACCTCGAGTTGCTCTTCCAGAACCTCGACATACATGCGCCGAGGCTTCCTCTGCACAAGAATGCGGTAAACGCGCGCACCCTTCGGGCCGAGCGGTCCGAGGTATTCCGCGATCCTTGCGCGGTGGAAGCCGGAGTTGCGGATCCTGACGACCGTACCCGCCTTCAAAGGTTCAGCCAGATCCTGGGTCGCCATTGTGAGATCCTCCTGCGTTAACTTCACCAGGGAGCAACCCCCATGATGAGAACAAGTTCGGCGTGCATGATACCGTCGAGCGAGAGGGCCATGCCATCGCAAGACGTCCTCCAACCCTGCACAAGAGGAAGCGTCAAGGTTGCCGGCACGCCCCCTCCGAGAGGCTGCGTACCTTGATGAGCCGCCTTATTCCGCCAGTCGTTCAAATGTCCCAGGTCCGTCACCTGTTGCGCCCCCGTTGGGTGGGCGCCCTGCAAGTCTAGTAGAAACCCGAAGCGGTTGAAGTCCCTCTTGATATTATCGTGCGTCGGGTTCCCCTTCTCAAGCGCCAACTGCGCGGAGAATTGTGCCTGAGCCGTCGCTTTGAGCCTGGCTGGGATGGCCCCGATCCAGATTTGCGAGCATTCCGTGTAAAGATTGCGGCAGTAACCCTGAAAGTGGGCGCTGAGGTGCAAAACGTAGCCGCGCAGGGTCTCGTCGAGGAACGTCAGATTTGGCGGGACCAGGGCCAGGACCGCGGCGCAGTGTGCCTCCACCTCGTTCAAACGGGGCGTGCGGTCATTCTGCCAGCGGCGGAAGGCGGCGGAAGGCATTCTGCGACATCCTTGCAGGCAAAGACCGCACCACCGGGCAGCGCTGTTGCGTGTCTTCACGGGTCGTTCCGCGCAACAGAGGAGAATATCCCGCAGCGCGACGTGGCCCGAGCGCTGCGGGATTCAGTCCTCACGGCGCCGCGTAGATCATCCAGGACACGCCGAAGCGGTCGGCGACCAGGCCGAAACTCGACGAGAAGAACGTCTTCGTCAACGGCATCTGCACCTGCCCGCCATCGGCCAGCGCGGCGAATCGTTGCGCGGCCTCGGCGTCATTCGCCACCGTCAGCGACAGCGAGAAGCCCTGGAAGTTCGGCTTTCCACCGCAGTGACAGTCGGAAGCCAGCACCGTCGAATCGCCGATGCGGAAGCTCGCGTGCATCACCTTGTTCTCGGCGCCGGGAGGGACCATGCCGGGAGCATGAGGCTCCGGGCTGTCCTTGAACCGCGCGAGCATCAGCACCTCGGCGCCGAGCGCGCGGCGATAGAACTCGATCGCTTCCTCGCAGCGTCCATCGAAGTTCAGGTAGGCCTGGGCTTGCATGTTATCTCCATTTCCAGGATTGAGGGCGATCGTTGCAAACATCGAGACCGTCTAGCCGCCGGCAATCGCCCCCACGATGTAAAATGGCTCCACCCCCGACACGACCGCGTCGGGCAGCGGGGCGTCCGGCGGCTCATGGGACAGATCTTCGGTGCAGGCGAAGAATCGCAGCAACGGCCGGCGCTGCTGCGTAACGTGGTCGCGGATCGTCCCGCGCAGCACCGGATAGCAGTCCTCCAGCGCGTCCAGCACCGAACGCTGCGTGACCGGACCCGCGACGGCCAGTTTTACCTCGCCAGCGACCCGCGCCAGCGTCCGCAGATGGTACGGGAGTACGATTCGGATCATGCCAGTGTCTGGACCTCGACGGACACCACGGCAGGAAGATCGCGGACAATGGGCATCCAGTTGTCGCCACTGTCGGTTGATGCGTACACCTGCCCGCCGGTGGTGCCGAAATAAACGCCGCACGAATCGAGCGAATCGACGGACATCGCGTCGCGCAGCACGTTGACATAGCAGTCGCGTTGCGGCAGACCGTTCGTCAGTGCCTCCCACTCATTCCCGCCCGTCCGGCTGCGGTAGACGCGCAGTTTGCCCTCGGGTGGATAGTGTTCCGAGTCGCTCTTGATCGGCACGACGTAAACGGTGTCCGGCTCGTGGGCGTGGACCTCGATCGGGAAGCCGAAGTCGGTCGGCAGATTGCCGCTGACCTCGTACCACAAATCACCGGCGTTGTCGGTCCGCATCACGTCCCAGTGCAACTGCATGAACAGCACCTCCGGACGCGCCCTGTGCATGGCGATGCGATGCACGCAGAAGCCGACCTCGGCGTTGGGATCGGGCATGTACTGCGACTTCAGGCCGCGCGTGATCGGCTTCCAGGTCGTGCCGCCGTCCTCGCTGCGGAAGGCACCCGCGGCCGAGATGGCGACGTAAATCCGCCTGGGATTGCTCGGATCGAGAATGATCGTGTGCAGGCCCATCCCACCCGCGCCGGGCGCCCAGCGCGACCCTTGCTGCTCGCGCAGGCCCGGTAGTTCCTGCCACGTTTGGCCGGCGTCGGTCGTGCGGAACAGGGCGGCGTCTTCCACCCCGGCGTACACGGTGTCCGGATCGGTCAGCGATGGTTCGAGATGCCAGACGCGCTTGAACTCCCAGGGGTGCGGCGTGCCGTCGTACCACAGGTGTGTGGCGGGGACGCCGTCGTAGACGAACTTGTTGCCCACCGGCTCCCACGTCTTGCCGCCGTCGCTGGAGCGCTGGATCAACTGCCCGAACCAGCCGCTGGACTGCGACGCATAGAGCCGATTCGGATCGACGGGCGATCCTTTCAGATGATAGATCTCCCAGCCGCCAAAGTGGGGGCCAGTGACGTCCCAGCGCTGGCGTTTCCCGTCCGACGTCAGGACGAACGCGCCCTTGCGTGTCCCTACCAGCACCCGTACTCCACTCATCGCTTCCTCCTTGCTGAGTTTCCAAACGGACCATTCACACCGCGCCCGGCAGAACGCCCTCAGGCCTTCGCCAGTTCCTCGGCCAGCCGGTCGAGCGTCCCCTTCCACCCCTGCTGCATTCCTGCTTGTCCGGCCGCGAATGTCTTGCACTCCGCCTCGGTTGCATTGATTGGAATCCCTCGCAAGGTGAGCGTCGTCTTGCCTTGCATCTCGGAGAATGTCAACAGACCTGAACCATTGGGCGGGGTTCACCTGGCAGCCCTTAGCCTTATCGATAAGTGGCTTTCCTTCAGGGCAGCAACTCGCGGACGGGCAGTGAGGCGATCGTCACGCCATCCAGAACGAACGGCGCTGCATCACCGGGCCGGAAATCCTGGCGCTGAACATAGCCCGGCACCGCTGCAGGGCCGGACGGAGACGTGTAGACCTCGACCTGTCCATCCTGCACGTTGACGATCCAGTAGCAGGGCAGGTTGGCACGCGCATAGATGCGGCCCTTGTCGGCCCGGTCGCCGAGGAGCGTCGAGTCGGCCACCTCGACGACCAGGCCGATGTCGCCCGGAGCAGGATGCCGGCTCAGATAACTGCGCCGTGTTCCCCGGGCGATAACCAGGTCCGGTTCCGGTTCGCTTTCGGGGAGGGTGATCGCCGACTGGATGCGGATGCACCAGCCGGAAGGCAGATGCGGAGCGAGAACGCCATCCACAAGCTGAATCGAGCCGTCGTGCGGCGGATTGTGCGGCATCTTCAGCACCAGATAGCCTTCGATCAGTTCGAGACGATCGTTCTCGGTGAGGACGCCAATCTCGGTCAGTCGATGATACTCGGCGACACTGAAACGTCGAAAGCCCGCCATCGTTCCCAGCAGCGGCAGCGGAATGGTTTGCGCACTCATGGAAAAGACTCCTCTCGTGGTCCCTCGTTGTAGCAGATGCGCTCAAAGAAGTGAACCCCGGCAGGACCGTGCCGCGCACCCGAATGCGCGTACGCTCATGACTCTTCCAGCAACTCCGCCGGGAGCGGCAGCGTGGCCACGATGAACGGACGCTGCGGACCCCTCATCGTCTCCACCAATCCCGTGCGCAGATCGACGATCGAACCGCCCTGGTTGTAGATCCGCAGGACCGGACGCAGCGCCAGTGGATCGTCCTCGACACTCGCCTCGCCACGGCTCAGACGCTCCTGCCAGTGCTTTCGCTCCTCGACCTTTTCCAGCACCATTGCCGCCGGCTCGCCCCCGGCAGGCACCGGCCAGACGTGGACCTGCACCGCACTCAGACTGCCGTGAATGGGCAGAATCAGGTGCGTTCCCTCTTCGATCCGCGCCAACTCCCAGGCCGTCATGCCGTGCAAGACAAAGGCGTTGCCCGGCGTCCCGTCCGGCAAGTCCAGGTCCTCGCGCTCCAGATGCAGTTTCGCCGTGAAGATGCGGGCCAGGTCGCG
>JBBSDR010000561.1:0-5403 GCA_038240465.1 Gemmatales bacterium | reverse complement strand
TCGGGTTTGGAGCCATCATCCTGCGAATCGTCAGCCGGCGCAAGTATTTCAACCCCGAGAACTTTCTCTTCGGCAGCACGTCCACCGTGACCAGCACCGACATCCTGCATCTGCTCGCCCTGTTGCTGCTCACGGGGTTCATCCTGGCTCGCATGTACAACCAGCTTGTCCTTGCCAGCTTCAACCCGAGCCTGGCGCTGTCGCGCCGAGTCCGCGTCCGGCTCTGCAACGCGGTCTTCATCGTCCTGCTCGCCCTTGTGGTCAATCTCTGCTTGCAGACGGTCGGCGCGCTCCTGATCAACGCCATGCTGGTCGTCCCGGCAGCGACGGCGGCCAACCTGTGCCGCAACATGCGCCAGCTCTTCTGGTCCACGGTCGGCGTGTGCCTGTTCGTCGGTTTCGCCGGCCAGGCCATCAGCTGGAACCTTGCCGTCGCCGACTCCTACCGCGGCGATGAAAAAATCAGCTTCGACGTCGGCGGCATCATGGTCGTCCTCAGCGTCCTGCTCTTTGCCGTCTCGCTGGTGGCCCGGCCCTGGCTGCGAAAGAACTGACCTGCCCTTTAGGAGTCAGGAGTCAGACAAGACAGAATACCAGCCCCAAGCGCAAGCGACGGGTTCTTCTGTCTTCCCTGACTCCTGACCCCTGACCCCTGACCCCTGACTCCTGACTCCTGACCCGCCCTGCCCTGCCCTTGCATATCCTCGACAGGTTCCAGACAATACAAGGGAGGACGCGAACCCCGAGGCGCCAAAGTGGACAACGACTACTTCACCTACATCAAAGACTTCATCCTGACCTTTACCAGCATCCTCTACGAGGCGATGCCCTTCATCGTTCTCGGGGCCGTGCTGGCGGGTATCCTCGAAGAATTTGTGCCGCAGCGACTCATCACCCGCTTCCTTCCACGCAGCCGGGCGCTGGGAATCTGCCTTGGCGGACTGCTCGGCCTGGTCTTCCCGATGTGCGAGTGCGGCATCATTCCCGTGATGCGCCGCCTGCTTCGCAAGGGGCTGCCCCTGTCCTGCTGCATCGCCTACCTGCTCGCCGGACCGATCATCAATGTCGTCGTCATTCTCTCGACGTATGTCGCTTTCTCGAACTTCAAGCCTTCGGGACCGTTCGACTATCAGATTACCGCTTTCTGGATGGTCGGCCTGCGCGTCGGCATGGGCTACATCGTCGCCGTGACCACGGCACTGATCGTCGATCGGCTCTATCAGAAACACGGCGACTCGCTCTTGAAGCCTCTGGCCGCCCCGTCGGGTGTGGACGAGGACCTGGACGGCAAGAAGAAGCCCTTCTTCAAGCGGCTGTCGAACATCTCCGAGACCGCCCTGCACGATTTCATCGACATCACCGTCTACCTGTGCCTGGGAGCGGTGCTGGCCGCGACGGTTCGCCTCTGGCTGACGCACGATCGCATCGAGGAACTGTCGCGCAACTATTCGATCCTGGCTATCGCCTTGATGATGGGCGTGGCCGTGCTGCTGTGCCTGTGCAGCGAGGCCGACGCCTTCGTGGCAGCGAGCTTCACCAAGCTGGTGCCGGCCGCCAAGGTATCGTTCCTCGTCCTGGGGCCGATGATGGACTTCAAGTTGTATTTCATGTACACGCGCGTCTTCAGGCCGAAGCTGATTCGCACCATCATCCTGTCGGTCGTCATCCAGGTGTTCCTTTACAGTCTGCTGCTGCATCTAATCTGGGAGACGTACGGCCCCGGCTTCATGGGCGTGACGCCGGAACCGCTGCCCTCCATCTCGAAACCCTGATCGCCGCAGAGAGAACCGTCTCATGGCGCACAATCACGAAGCCGACGAGAGTTATTTCCTCGACCAGATTTTCAGCATCGCTCTGTGCGGCGCCATCGGTGGCATCGCCGTACTGCTGTACGTCCGCCAGACGATGTTGACCATCATCCTCGATCCAAGCTTTCATCTCTATGTGCTGGCGGGCGGCATCGCCCTGCTGATCCTCGTCGCCATCCGTGCCGTTTCGCTGTGGCAACTGGCCGGCGAGGCCAGGACCGGCCACGAACACCATCACGATCACGAACACCACCATCACGGCCACGAACACCACCACGATCATGAGCATGGCGAAAAGCCGACAACCGCCATCACTCTGGGGCTGCCCGTCGTCACGGCGAAGGAACACGCGCACGATCACGGCCATCACGACCACGACCACCATCACGACCACGATCACGACCACGGCGATCACGATCATGGCTGGGCGCCGTGGCGTTACACGGTGTTGATGCTACCCATCGTGCTATTCATGCTCAACCTGCCGAACGATGGCTTCAGCGCACGTTACCGCGATTCGGACTCGCGCGATCTGCACTTCGAGGAGCGCCGGGCCGCGAGTGTGGCCTGCCTGCTGACCTCGCCGGCCTCCCCTGCCCCACTACTGGCGGCGTCACTTCTGGCACCGCCGGAAGTGATCGAGAAAGATTTCGCGGGCAAACCGATCTTGCACGATCTGCGTTTCAGCGAACTCGAAAGCGCAGCCTTCACTGCGGATCGCCGGCAATACTACTCTGGCAAGGTGGTGACGGTTGTCGGCATGTTTGTGTCGTCGAGCGATTCGTCGCGCTTCAGTTTGGTTCGCTTCAAGATGAACTGCTGCGCCGCTGACGCCCTGCCCTTGAACGCGGTGATCAAGGTGTCGCCGAGCTGGCAAGGAGAACGGCTCGACGTCAAGGCACGGCAGCAGAAATGGGTGAAGGTGACGGGCCGAATCTTCTTCTCGCCCGGCGAGCGCAATCCCGCCGAGATGGTGCCGACGCTGATCCTGTTCCCGTCGAAAGAGACCCCGCCGAACGATCTCGTCGAGATCGTCGATCGGCCGCCGAATCCCTACGCGGATTGAGACAGATTCCTCTGTCTCCCTGTTCCACTGCGTTTGGAGTCCAACGACCAGAAAAAGAATCTAACGGAGGCACCTCTCGTTTCCTCAGGCAATGACAGCCGCCTTGTTGGAGGAGTTGCGCGCTATCCAGCGGATCAAGGCACTTCGCCCTCCCTTCCTCCACTCTCGTTCTCCCACGACAGCACCAGCCTCAAGTCGCCTGACGTCGCTGGCACCGTCGCTTCCTCCCGCGCTGGATCGTCTTGCTTGTGACGGGTCACGAAATCCGGAATCGCCCGGAAGCACCCCGCCATCAACTCGAGTTCCCAGGACAGCGGCGGCCGACTCGACAAGCCGCGCTCCTTGTGGATGATCGAGGGATAGGCGTCGGGACGAGCCACTTTCCAGCCGTATTGCTTCGCCGCGTCGAGGTCCGCCACGAACACCTCCGATTCCTCGCCGAACATGACACTCGTCCCCACCATCTCCCGGCTGTTCTCCTCAGCCGAAAAATCGCCGGCCCACATCGCTTTCAACAGGCTCAGGTCTTCGTAAAGCGCCAGGCCCGTAATCAGGCCCGACTGTCCCATGACGACGGCGTACCAGGGGCCACCTTGAAACTTGTCGCACTCGATCTGGATCGCTGCCTCGTAGCCGACCTTCTTCCACGGCGCATGCTCGAAGAACCATGCCGCCGCCTCGAAAAATTGGCCGACCTGCTCCGGCGTGACTCCGGGAACATCCAGCAGACCCGGATGCGGCTTGCCGCAGACTTGGGCGATCATCTCGTTGAACACGTTGTCGAACTGGTCGAGTTCGCTGGCCGCCACCACTCCGATGCCGATCTCTTCGAGGTGCGGCCTCAAGGACTCCCAGGGTCCACCGGCACGGACCTGAATCTCGGTGGGCCGATGAGGCTCCCCCGCGGCCGGGTGCTGCATCGCCTGCACCAGCGTGTCCCAGAGCAGCGCGGCGGAAGGAGCTTCTTCGGGTACCTGATGGGCCAGGATCAGATCGTTGCTGCGACTCGTCACCAGGAGCGTCCACGGACGCACCTTTTCTCCAGCGATCTGGATCCAGCCGGGGAGCTGCCTGCAGTCTGCTTGCCAAACGTCGTACTCTTGCGGCAGCCGATCCCCCAGCCATTTCTTGATGAAGCCGAGCGGCCCCTTTGGCTGAGGAGGAGGCGCTTTCTTTTTGGCCCTGACATTCTCCCGCAGCCAGGCGATTGCTCCCGGCGTCGATTTCCAGCCGGCCAGGAAACTGCCGATGTACTCCAGGGCCTCGCTCTCGTCGCCGGGGCTGTAATAGCCAGGCTCTCTGGCCGGCGGGTACTTCGTCCCCAGCAGATAGTCCGGGACATGCTTGTTGGTCTTCCTGGCCGTCTTCAGCAGCCGGCGGGCATCAATTGTATCTCCCTGCTGCCGAAAGGCGAGCAGCGCCCGAGTGTAGGCCCAGGCAGCCAATGCCTCGTCGGGGTATTGCTCGAGGAGATGGGTCAGGTCGTCGTCCCGGTCGAGAAAGAGGAGAAAGCCGGCGAGAGTGTAGCGAACGCCCTGGTTGTCGCCGGGATTCAGCCGGAGCATATCCTGCAAGTGCTGGACGGCCTCATCACGACGACCCGAGGTCCACAAGGAGTGCGCCAGACCGAGCCGGGCGCGCATGTACGGCCTGGTTTCGAGAATGCCCCAGAAGTGGCCGGCGTCGCGCTCAAACGCTTTTGGCCCCAGTGACCGTTCGCCGGAGGCCACGCCCTTCTGAAACAGCGCGAGGACTTCCTTGCGGCTGCGGCTGTATTCCGCCAAAAGGACGTAGGCATCGGCACAGTCGGGGCAAATGGCCAGAGCTTCTTTCGCAAGCTGCACGCGGCGGCCTTCGTCTTTTTCCTCGAAAGCCCGATACATCAGGGCCTGGGCCTTGCTCAGCGGCGTGTCCCGCCCGGCTTCGCCCTGCTGCGACTGAATGAACTGCTGCAGCGTTCCTTCCCGCGCGCGCGGATCGGGAAGGTCCGCGGGATCGAGCCGAGACGGGCCTCGGCGCTTCGGGCGGTCTCCACCTGGTTGTTTCTTCCTCGCCATCGGACGCTCCCTGAACCAGTGACGGGTTGCCTCCGGTCATTTTAGCGATCCGCTGGCCCGTTTGGTCGTCAGCGTTTTGCGCCGATCATTCTGGGGAGAGCGAAGGTCACGACGGCATGAGCGAGGATACCGAGTCCCCAGCCCAGCAGAGGCCACTTGAACCAGAGATGCCGGGTCGAGGTGGTCAGGTTGATGGCCACGAGCAGAGAGTTCACGACGAGGTAGGCCGCGAGGTGAATGTAAAAACCGTTCCTGGCTTTTGTCCCGCGCTTCGCACTGCCCAGTTCGTCCGGATACTCCATTGTGCGTCCCTTTCGTCAACCGAGAAATCGTTCCAGGATAGGGCGAGGGGGGGGGGGTTATATTCCCCGCCGTTGGTGGCGCCCCGGGGGGTGATTTTACCCCCCCGCGCGTTGTGGTTTGTTTGGGGCCGCACTACCCGCGGGGGCCCACCCCCAGGCCCCGGCGGTGC
>JBBSDR010000560.1:0-5421 GCA_038240465.1 Gemmatales bacterium | reverse complement strand
TCCGCCCGGACAAGCCGGGCGGCGGCGAAGGCGATCCACTTTCTTGCCGGGGTAATAACAACTTCATGTCTGAGCAGTCCGACGTTCTGATCCTCGGCGGCGGCGTCATGGGCCTGACCACGGCCTATTTCCTCAGCCAGAGCGGCGTTCGCGTCACCCTTGTCGATAAGGGACAGTTCGGCCAGGAATCGTCGTGGGCCGGCGCCGGCATCATCCCTCCTTCACCGCCCCTCGAACACGCAACGCAGCCCCTCGACCAACTGGCCGCGCTCAGCGCCCGGCTCCATCGCGAGATGGCGGAGCATCTTTACGACAGCACCGGCATCAGCAACGAATGGACCTGTCGCGGCGGCTGGGAGTTATTCGAGCGCGACGAGACGCCCCCTGTCGATCTCTGGCGGCAGCAGCACATCGAGTTCGAGGAGGCGGATGCGCAGCTAATCGCGGTGCGCGAGCCTGCTCTGCGGCCGGCCGTTGATGGGCGAGTGTTCTTCATGCCGTCGATGGCCCAGGTTCGCAATCCGCGCCACATCAAGGCGCTGCTGGCCTGGTGTCAGCGTCCCAACGTCACCCTGATTCCGAACTGTCGCGTCCAGGGATTCGAGCGGGCGGGGGAGCGGTTGCTTTCGGTCCAGACGGCGCAGGGGAAGCTGTCGGCGTCTCAGTATTTGCTGACGGCGGGAGCGTGGAGCGAGGAGTTATTGCAACAGGTCGGCTGGCAGCCCGGCATCCGGCCGATTCGCGGCCAGATCGCGCTGTTGCAATCGACGCCGAAACTGCTGACGCGCGTGGTCGAGGCGGGCAAGCGCTACCTGGTGCCTCGCCTTGATGGACACGTCCTCATCGGTTCGACGGAAGAAGACGCGGGCTTCGAGAAACAGACGACGGCAACGGCGATCAAGGGCCTGCTCGATTTTGGTCTGGCGCTGGTTCCGGGGTTGGCGTCGGCGCCGGTGGAACGCTGCTGGGCGGGACTGAGGCCGGGCAGTCCCGACGGCATGCCGTTTCTGGGGCGTGTGCCGGGCGTGGACAATCTCTTCGTCGCGGCCGGCCACTATCGCGCCGGCATTCAGCTTTCGGCGGCGACGGGGTCGTTGCTGCGCCAGTTGCTGCTGGGCCAGCCGACGACGATCCCCCTGGAGGCGTTCCGGCTGGATCGCGCGGTGTGACCCTGGGTATTGATGAAGATATTGCATGGAGAGACACGCACTTCGAGAACAGAGAGGAGGACCAGATGGGAAATAGGACGTCCAGCACGTCCGGCCCGCCCTGAAGGACGGGTCTGCATGCAAACGCCCGCTGAAGAGGGCTGCAAGCACCCGAACCTGTCCATGCGACCGAGAGGGCCGGCTTGTTTGCCCTGATGTTCTTTGGTACAAATCCCCGGGAAGTTCCGCGGGACGATCCGGAAAGATGCGGACGCTACGTCGCGGTCCGAAGGGACCGATAACTCATGCGAACACCCATGTCTGAAATCGCAGTCGAACCAGAGCGTGGACAGATATTTTGCGGTTCGCCTCACGCCCTCAACTGGGCCAGGGAGACGGCGGAGTTGGCGCAGCGCTGTTTCCCTGTGGACTGCGAGGTATCCTTCACGCTCGAACAGGATCCGGAATCAGAAGTCCAATGGCTTCTCGTTGATGTGGCCGTGAAACAGAATGCGACCGACGTTCTTGGATGCTATCGCCGCTTCACTGCCCAGTGGATCGAGCAGATGCCCAGCGAAGTCCGATCGTTGATCCGTGTCACCTTCCACGTTGTTTGACTCATGGACGCCAGACAGTATCTCGCGTTTGCAAACGCGCTGGTCGCCAGGGTCCAGCGCTCCGACTGTCTCATCGGCCTCGGCGAACCCGATTGCCGAAGCATCATCAGTCGCGCTTACTACGCCGCGTTTCACGTCGCAGTCGAGTACCTTCTCTCCATCGGACTCAAAGTGACAGATAGTGGCGAATGCCACACTGTCGTTCAGTACGCGCTCAACAATAGCCAGGATATGGACTTGATTACCGTAGGGGTCAATCTTGGGACTCTCTATTCCGAGCGAAAAGCGGCTGACTACAAAATGAGCGATTTCCGAACTGAGAACATCGTTCAGGCTTCCCTGATGGCAGCCCTGACCAGTGGGGCTATTTCGATGTTGGATGCGTGCAAAGCCGCCTGCCTGGCGGACCCTCAAAGAGCCTCTTCGATTGAGACCACGATCCTCGCATGGGCCGTGCAAGCCGGACAAGAGAGAAAGATCTGGAAACGAAAGTAAACGCCCTATTTCGCTGCTTGCGGCTTTGCAGCAACCCAGCATGCGGGCAGTGGAACACGCCGCGCCACCCTGGTCTTCAGCCCTCTTCAGAGGGCTTCTGCTGGTAGCCCGGTCCTTCAGGGCCGGGCGTCCCGCCACGGCGTCCCTTCTTCTGAAGCACTCCTCTACAATGAGAGCAGACGAGCGGGCTTGCAAAAGACGCCACACTCGCCATCGGTTACCGTTCGCTTCAGGTGCGGCATGTCTCTCGCCTCGTTTCTTCGCTCGCTCTTTGAGGATGGCCGGGTCCGCGTTCCGACTCTTGCTCCGCTGTCCGAGGACGAGTTGACGGAGGGCGATCGAGAACTGGGCAACTTCGAGTCGCTCTATCGTCTCGAACTGCCCGGTGAGCCGCCGGCTCTCGATCTCGTTGCCGCTCGCTGGGCTGCTGTCGTTTTCCATCGCGCTTGCCAGTTCACCGTTCATCGCGACCTGTCCCCCATCGATCTGGAACGCGAACTGGGCCGGCCGTGTCCCTGTCCACGCTCGCCGGGTGTCGATTACTCGGTTGATCTCGTCTTTCGCTTCCTGCCCGATCTGCTGAACCTCGCGCGCTCCGCCGCCGAGAGCGATCCCCTCGTCGGCTGCCTGCGCCAGTGGGCCAGGCTGTGGCCGCTCTCCTCCGTCGGCGTGCCGGGACTCGGCTCTCTCGACGGCGCTTCCTTTCTCGGCCATCCTGCGCTCCGCGCTCTCTATGTTGACCGCATCCTCGCGCGCGGCGACGCTGGCCGGCTCGGCGATGAGCGCGTGCGCCAGGCCGTTGACGCCGCCGTTGGACTGCATCGCGAGTTGGCCGGCAAACTGCCCCTCGACAAGGAGACGCCCGCTTGAACGCTCACGATCTCACTCTCGGACGCAAGCTGGCCGACGGAGTGCTGGCACCCATGAAACGCGCCTTCGTCGGCAAGGACGAGATTATCGACCTGCTCGGCATCTGCCTTGTCGCCGGCGAGAACCTCTTCCTGCTCGGCCCGCCCGGGACCGCCAAGAGCGCACTCGTTCACGATCTGGCGCGCCGGCTCGAAGGCGAGATGTTCGACTATTTGCTGACGCGCTTCACCGAACCGCAAGAGCTATTCGGCCCGTTTGACATCCGCAAACTGCGCGAGGGCGACCTCGTCACCAACACCGAGGGCATGCTGCCCGAGGCGTCGTTTGTCTTTCTCGACGAGTTGCTCAATGCCAACAGCGCCATCCTCAACAGTCTGCTGATGGTGCTGAACGAACGCCGTTTTCGCCGCGGCCGCGAGAGCCGGGCGCTGCCGACGCTGATGGTCGTCGGCGCCAGCAATCGCCTGCCGGAAGATGACGCCCTGGCCGCCCTGTTCGATCGCTTCCTGCTGCGCGTTCGCTGTGACAATGTCGCCCTGGAGCAGTTGGCCGAGGTGCTGGTCGCCGGCTGGGAACTCGACCTGGGACGCCATCAGGCGAAGGCCGGCGTCACCGTCGAGGAAGTCCGGCAACTGCATGCGCTGCTGCATGAGTCGGACCTCTCGGGAGTAAGGCCCCGCTTTGTCGAGCTGGTGCATCGGCTCCGGCACGCGGGCATTCCCATCTCGGATCGTCGAGCGGTCAAGCTGCAACGGCTCCTCGGCGCCAGCGCTCTCGTCTGCGGCCGGCTGCGCGTCGAACTGTCCGACCTGTGGGTGCTGCGCTACATCTGGGACACCGAGGAGCAGATCGAGGTGTTAAACTCACTGGTACAGGATGCGCTGAAGGCGGCAGACCTGTCCGCGCCGGAGACGCATCCGCGGGCGCGCGGCAGCGAGGCCCCGGACGCGGAAGAACTCGCCCGCGATCTGGAACGCCTCGCCCAGCGATTGACCGGCGAGTTGCCGGCGATGGAGCGATCCTATCTGCGCGATCAACTCGGGCTGTTGACCGCTCGCTGTCAATGGGTGGCGGGCGAACAGCAACGGCGTTTCCTCGATGGCAAGGTGAACGAATTGTGGCAGAAGTTGGGAGATCGGCCATGAGCGAGCGCTGGGCGCTGCGGATCGCGAAAACAAGTGTCGGAATGCTCGGCGCTTTGCGGCTCGTTCCGGGTGTGCGCGTGTGCGAACAGGCCGATGACGTCTGGTTGCGCGGTGAGGGAGCGGATGAAGAGTTCGGCAGGCGGCTACTGGTCCTGCCGGAGTCGCAACGGTTCTCCGTGCTGGACGGCGACGAGATTGTGCCACACGGAGCGCGTGTTCCTGTGGGGAGATTGCCGGAGGGGACATGGCAAGCGCTGTCGCGCTGGCTGAACGTGGTGCTGGAGCCGGCTGCGCTGCCGGGACGTGTCGAGACGCCAGCGGTCTTGCGGATGTTTTCCTCGACGGCAGAGCGCGAGGCGAACGTCCTGCTGACGAGCCTCGAACGGCTTGTGGAGTATGCGGCGGCCGCGCCTCTGGTGCGTCTCCAGCGCTGGCGTTTTGCTGTCAGCGAGACGGGCGCGGCAGTCGTCCAGGGGACGCCTCTGCCGCCGCTGTCCGGACAGGTCTATTGCGAGACAGAGGGAGTCGCCGTGCAGGCGGGGTGGACGTGGACACCGGCGGTCGAGGCGGCGGTGTTGCGCAAAATGCTGGGATTGTCACCGGGCGATGTCGCGCTCTTGCATGCGGAGGGCAAATGGGAGTTGATCCGGGCGGGCGATTTCACGGCGGCAACACGGTCCGCGATCCGGCGGACAGGAGGGCCGAGCGATGAGCCTTGAAATTGACCGGGCCAATGAGTATCTCCTCGGCCCTGTCGATACCGTGACCGGCCTCGGTCCCCTGTGGCGCTGGGATGATCGCGGCGCTGTCGTTACCTGGGCCGATGGCACGACCATCGTTTACAGTGAAGGACTGCTGCCCATCCTCGAACGACTTGCCCCGGATGGACTGCCGCCTCTGCTCTCCGTTCTCGTGGTGCTGAGCGCCACGAGGGACAACTGGCCGGAGGTATCGAGGCAATTGCTCGGGCCGGCCGGCGTTCTGCGGAAGATCGCGGTCCAGTACGAGGACGACCTTTCCCTGCTGGACGAGGTCGTCGCTGGGTTGGACCGCATTCAGGCGCTTCCTTCGGACCAGCGAACGTCGCGGGCTGGAAGGATTCACCTGTGCGAGGTGATCTTCGAGTTCTGCGGCGAACGCGGCACG
>JBBSDR010000559.1:0-5435 GCA_038240465.1 Gemmatales bacterium | reverse complement strand
GGCGCGACGGTCGCGGAGATGGAAAAGGACAGGAGCTTGCTGGCCTTCCTGATGACGGCGCGGGAGAAGAAGCAATGGCTGCGGTAAAACTCGCGACGGTCTGGCTGGCCGGCTGTTCCGGCTGTCACATGTCCTTTCTCGACATGGACGAATGGCTGATCGACCTGGCCGGCAAGGTGGACATCGTCTACAGCCCGTTCGTCGATGCCAAGGAGTTCCCCGCCGAGGCCGACATCACGCTGGTCGAGGGGGCCGTCGCCAACGACGAAAACCTCGCCATGATCCACAAGGTCCGCGCCCGCTCGCGCTATTTGATCGCGTTCGGCGATTGTGCCGTGACGGGCAATGTGACCGCCTTGCGCAACCCTCTGGGAGTCGCCCTCGAAGTGCTGCGGCCCGTCTACCTGGAAAACGGCGATTTGAATCCGCGCATTCCGGACGCCAGGGAGATCGTGCCGGTGCTGCTGGATCGCGTGCTGCCCGTCCACGCCGTCGTCCCGGTCGATTTCTACTTGCAAGGCTGTCCTCCGCCCGCGGCCCGTATCCGCGCCGTCATCGAGGCGCTGTTGGAGGGCCGCAAGCCGCAACTCGAGGGGGCCGACCGGCGCTTTGGTTAAGAAGCGGTTTCATAGCAGACCAGCCCCGAGCGCGAGCGAGAGGTCCTTGCGATGCAACCCACTCGCTTGCGCTCGGGGCTAGTCAGGACTGAAACAACTTCTAAGGGGGGACCGTATGTCGCAGCGCATTGTCATCGATCCCGTGAGCCGTATCGAGGGCCACGCGAAGATCACCATTCAACTGGACGAGTCCGGTGAGGTGAGCGATGCTCGATTCCACGTCACCGAGTTTCGCGGCTTCGAGAAGTTCTGCCTGGGGCGGCCCTTCTGGGAGATGGCCGGCCTCAGCGCGCGCATCTGCGGCATCTGTCCGGTCAGTCACCTGCTCGCCTCGTCGAAGACCGGGGACGCCATTCTCGCGGTTCGCATTCCTCCCGCCGCCGAGAAATTGCGCCGGCTGATGAACCTCGGCCAGATCATCCAGTCGCACGCCTTGAGTTTCTTCCATCTGTCTGGCCCGGACCTTCTGCTGGGCTGGGACGCCGATCCAGCGAAGCGAAACGTCTTTGGCCTGATCGCGGCCGAGCCGGAACTGGCTCGCGCCGGCATCCGGCTGCGCCAGTTCGGTCAGGAGATCATCGAACGCCTGGGCGGCCGCAAGATCCATCCCGCCTGGTCCGTCCCCGGCGGCGTCCGCGAGGGCTTGTCGGCGGAATCGCGCGACTACCTGCGCGGCCGAGTTCCCGAGGCGCGGGCCACGGCTCAGGAAGGACTGCGGCGCTTCAAGGGATTTCTCGACACACACCAGGAGGAAGTGCTGGCGTTCGGCAACTTTCCCAGCCTGTTCCTCGGCCTGGTGGGGCCGGATGGCGCCTGGGAACACTACGACGGCCGGCTCCGCTTCGTCGATGCCGCCGGCAACGTCGTGGCCGATCAGGTCGAGCCGGCGCGCTATGCGGAGTTCATCGGCGAGGCCGTCGAGGAGGACTCGTATCTGAAATCGCCCTACTATCGCCCGCTCGGCTATCCGGACGGCGTCTACCGCGTTGGCCCGCTGGCGCGCCTGAACGTCTGCAGTCGCATCGGCTCTCCCCTGGCGGACGCCGAACTGAAGGAGTTCCGGCAGCGGTCTCTTGGCCTCGCCACGTCATCGTTCCTCTATCACCTGGCCCGGCTGATCGAGATCCTGGCCGCCACGGAGAAGATCGAGGAGTTACTGGGCGATGCCGACCTGATGTCGGACCGGCTGCGGGCGCACGCCGGCATCAATCAACTGGAGGCGGTCGGTTGCAGTGAGGCGCCGCGCGGCACGCTGTTCCACCACTATCGGGTCGATGAAAATGGCCAGCTCGTGAAGATCAACCTGATCATCGCCACGGGACAGAACAGCCTGGCGATGAATCGCACGGTCGCGCAGATTGCCCGCAAGTACATCCACGGCACGACCGTCGCGGAGGGTATTCTGAATCGCGTCGAGGCGGGCATCCGGGCCTTCGATCCCTGCCTGAGCTGCTCGACGCACGCCCTCGGCCAGATGCCGCTGTCTCTCCAACTGATCGGTCCCGGCGGCGAGTTGCTTCGCGAGTTCAGGCGATGACAGAGGTCCTCGTTATTGGTTACGGCAACAGGCTGCGGAGCGACGACGCCGTCGGTCCCCTCGTCGCGGAGGCTGTCTCGCGATTGCATCGTCCAGGCGTTGAAGCCCTCGCCCTGGCGCAGTTGACGCCCGAACTGAGCGAACCGCTGTCGCGCGTCCGTCTCGCGCTCTTCGTCGATGGCTGCATCGACAGCGATGCGGTGCTAATCCAGCCTCTCGCTCCAGGTCCATTCGAGCCGTCGCTGCACCACACCGGCGACCCGCGCTGGCTGCTCGGCCTGACGCTGGCAGTGTACGGGCAATGTCCGGTTTCCTGGCTGATCGCGGTGCCGGTGGTCCATCTCGACTTCGGCGAGCAACTCTCCGCGGCCGCTCTCCAGGGAGTGGATATCGCTCTGTGTGAGATCGATCGCCTGCTTTCCGAATTGAGTTGAGCGATTTAGCAGATCCGCGGCAGTTGCTCTCCCGAAAGCATGGCCATCACGCGCTCGCCGCCGATTGACGTCTTCAAGGTTACCAGTGCGGGATGATCGGCCACGACTTCGCCGATGATGGCCGCGTTGCGGCCGAGCGGGTGGGATCGCATGACTTGCAGCAACCTGTCGGCGTCGCCGCCCGGCACGACGGCGATCAGTTTGCCCTCGTTGGCGACATAGAGCGGATCGAGTCCAAGCATTTCGCAGGCGGCCCGTACCTCTTCTCGCACCGGGATGGCTCTCTCCAGGAGTTTGACGCCCACTGCCGACGCGACCGCCAGTTCGTTCAGGGCGCTCGACAGCCCGCCGCGCGTTGGATCGCGCATGCAGCGGAGGGCCGGGCATGCCTCCAGTATCACCCGCGCCAGGTCATGGAGCGGGGCCGTGTCGCTTTCCAGCACTGTCTCGAACTCCAGCCCCTCGCGGACAGACATGATGGCCATGCCGTGGTCGCCGACCGTCCCCGAAACCAGGATGCGATCGCCGGGGCGCGCGGCGTGGATCGACAGCGAGGTCCCTTCCGGAACCAGCCCAATCCCCGTCGTGGTGATGAAGACTCCGTCGCCCTTGCCGCGATCGACGACCTTGGTGTCTCCCGTCACCAGAGTCACGCCGGACTCACGGCAGGCGTCGCCCATCGAGGCAATGATGCGACGCAGATCGGCCAGCGGCAACCCCTCCTCAAGGATGAACGCGGCCGTCAGGTACAGCGGCTGCGCGCCGCCGACCGCAAGGTCGTTCACGGTCCCGTGGACGGCCAGGGAGCCGATGTTGCCGCCAGGGAAAAAGAGCGGCCGCACCACGAACGAGTCCGTGCTGACGGCGAGACGGGCTGCTCCCGCGTTCGCGCCCAGCGAGACGACGGCCTGGTCTTCCAGGGCCGACAGGACGGGGTTGTCGAAAGCTGGGAGGAACAGGCGCTGGAGGAGATCGGCCGTCAGTCGGCCGCCGCCGCCGTGGCCGAGTACGATCATCTCGCGGTCCGCGATTGGCAGTGGGCAATTCAGGCCATCAACAGGAACCGGGCCGGACATGCTCTTCCTCGCTGGTCGGGCGGTAGATTAAGAGGACGGATCGGCGGCGATGCTGGTAGTAGGCGGCGCAGGCCCCCTCGGAGGAGACCATTGTGGCTCCCAGGGGCGTTTCGGGAGTGCAGCGCGCGCCGAAGGCCGGGCATTGGGGAGGCTTCTTCAGCCCCTGAAGGATCAGACCGCTGATGCACTCACTCGACTCCTCGACGACCAGTCCTTCCAGAGCGAACCGCTGCTCCGCGTCAAAGGCCGCATACTCCGGACGCAGCCGATAGCCGCTGGCCGGGATGACGCCGATGCCGCGCCACTTGCGGTCCGTCACCTCGAACACTTCTGCGAGCAATCGGCGGGCGTGCGGGTTGCCCTGGCGCGGGACGACGCGAGTGTAGCGGTTATCGACGCCGTGGACGCCTTCCTCCAGCATCGACACGCAGCGGTAAATGCCGTCGAGGAGATCGAGCGGCTCGAAGGCCGTAACCACCAGCGGCACTCGAAAGCGCTCGGCGATTGGCTCGTACTCCTCGCAGCCCATGATCGCGCAGACGTGGCCGGCCGCCAGGAACCCCTGCACGCGGTTGGCCGGCGAGGCCAGGATGGCGATCATGGCGGGCGGCACCAGGACGTGCGAGACCAGCAAGGCAAAGTTGCTCAGCCCCCGCCGCCTTGCCTGCCAGACTGTGGTGGCGTTGGCCGGCGCCGTCGTCTCGAAACCGACCGCGAAGAAGACCACGACGCGATTGGGGTGCTGCTCCGCCAGGCGCAGGCAGTCCAGCGGCGAGTAGACCAGGCGCACATCGCCGCCCGCCGCCTTTACCGCCAGCAAGTCGCTGTGACTGCCCGGCACGCGCAGCATGTCGCCGAAGGAGCAGAAGATCACTTCCGGGCGTGCGGCGATCGCGATCGCCTTGTCGATCAACTCCAGGGGCGTGACGCAAACCGGACACCCGGGGCCGTGGACGAGCGTGATCTCGGGAGGCAGCAGTTCGTCGATGCCGTAACGGACGATGGAGTGCGTCTGCCCACCGCAGACTTCCATTAGCGTCCAGGGCCGTGTTACCGTGCGGCGGATGACCTGGAGCATTTTCTCCGCGGCGATTGGGTCGCGGTATTCGTCGAGGAACTTCATGACGGGTCGTCCTTCAACTCTTCCCGGACAGCCATCGTCTCGAGCATGGCGAACACCTGTCGCGCCTCTTCCTCGTCGATCCGGCTGATGGCAAAGCCGACGTGGATCAGCGCATACTCGCCGACGGTGATCTCGGGAACGTGTTCGAGGCAGACGCGCTTGACGACGCCGCCGAAATCGACCTTGCCCATCAGCAGATCGTGTTCGCGGTAGATCTCCGTCACTTTCCCGGGAATTGCAAGGCACATCTTGTCGTCAGGGGTGAGGAGTGAGGGGTCCACAGGTTAACGGACGCTGCCGTTCACATCCGCTCATTCTGGCGTCTCTGTACAGCGGCAGCAACAGCTAACTGCCCCAGACACAGGCCGCCATCGTTCGGCGGCACGCGCTGATGCCGCAAAACGCGGAAGCCGGCAAGCGTCAACTGGTCAACCGTTTCTTCCAGGAGCAGCGCATTCATGAAGACGCCGCCGCTCAGCACCACCAGGTCCAGTTTCGTGTTGTCCCTGAGTCGTCCGCAGACGCTCGCGATGATGCCGGTCAATGTCGTGTGGAAGCGCCGAGCAATCACCGCTGCCGGTGTCCCCTGGCGCACGTCTCGGGCCACTCCGCGGATCAGCGGCCGGGTATCGACGACCAGGCTGCTTT
>JBBSDR010000558.1:0-5436 GCA_038240465.1 Gemmatales bacterium | reverse complement strand
TCTTTGTCTTTATTCGTGTGATTCGTGTGATTCGTGGTCAAACTCTTCTCTTTTGAGGACTGTGTCGTGAAGAGCGTCGAGGAACAACTGGCGCTGATCCGGCGCGGCGTCGAGCAGGTCGTCCCCGAGGAACTGCTGCGAACGAAGCTCGAACGCAGCGCCAGGACCGGCCAGCCGCTCCGAATCAAGTACGGCATCGATCCGACGGGCTTCGACGTCCATCTCGGCCACACCGTTCCGCTGCGCAAGATGCGTCTGTTCCAGGAACTGGGCCACAAGGCAGTCCTGATTATCGGCGACTACACCGCGATGGTCGGCGACCCGAGCGGCCGCGATCAGTCGCGCAAGGGACTGACGACCGAGCAGATCGAGGCCAACGCCCACTCCTACCTGCAGCAGATCGCCCGCATCATCGACATCACCCGGGCGGAAGTTCGCCGCAATGGCGAATGGTTCGGCAAGTTCAACTTCGCCGATGTCCTCGCTCTCACCGGCCAGATCACCATGCAGCGAATGCTCGAACGCGACGACTTCACCAAGCGCGTCAAGGCCGGGGCGCCGATCTACCTGAGCGAATGTCTCTATCCGCTGATGCAGGGCCGCGACAGCGTCGAGATCAGGGCCGACGTCGAACTCGGCGGCAGCGAACAACTCTATAACTTGATGGTTGGCCGCAACCTCCAGACCGACGCTGGACAGGAGCCGCAGGTGTGCATCACCATGCCGATCCTGCGCGGACTCGACGGCCAGAAGAAGATGGGCAAGAGCCTCGGCAACTACATCGGCGTCGGCGAACCGGCCAGGGAGCAGTTCGGCAAGACGATGAGCATTGCCGACACGCTGATGCGCGAGTGGTTTGAACTCTTGACGGACCTGCCGGCCGCGGAGATTGAACAGTGGTTGTCGGGACATCCGATGGAAGCAAAAAAGGCCCTCGGTCATGAGATCGTCGCGTTCTACCACGGCTGCGACGTTGCCATGCAGGTCCGGAAAGACTGGGAGAAACAGTTCTCGACCAAACAAGATCCCGACAAGATCGACCGCGCCGGTGTGCCGGCCTCGGCGCTGACGGACGGAAGCCTGTCGCTGCCCAAGTTGCTCGTGGCGTTGAAGCTCGCGAGCAGCGGCAACGAGGCACGGCGGAAGATCCAGGAAGGCGCCGTCAACATCGGTCCGGAACGGCAGAAGATGACCGATCCGAACGCCCTCGTCCCCGTTACCGATGGTATGATCGTCCGAATGGGACGAAATATTGTCGCGGTCAAACTTCTCTAGCGGCGAGCCGAGTCGCGTAAGCGGCCGGGTTGATTGACGAAACCCGGCCGCTTACGCGGCTCGGCTCGCCCTTTTGCAAGTTTCTCAAGGAGTCTCTCCAATGAGCAAGCGTCTGATGTGTTGCCTGGCTGCGCCGCTGTGCGTGCTGGGTTTGGTCGGCCTCGCGCCGGCGCTGCCGGCGGATGTCGATGAGTTCGACCAGAGCGGCGTTCCCATCGAAGTGCAGCCAACCGATCCGGCGCTGTCCAAGATCGTCCTCGTCGCCGGCCGGCAGAGTCACGGCCCGAACGAGCATGAGTTCTTCGCCGGTTGTGCCGTTCTGATGAAACTGCTGAAGCAGACGCCGGGCGTCTTTCCCGTGCTGGCCCGCGACGGCTGGCCGAAAGACCCGGCCAAGACCTTCGAGAACGCGAAGACCGTCGTCTTCTTCATGGATGGCGGCGGCGGCCATCCGATCGTTCAGAAGGAGCATCGCGCCGAGGTCCAGAAGCTCATCGACAAGGGCGTCGGCTTCGTCAATCTGCACTATGCTGTCGAGTATCCCAAGAACCAGAGTGACCACGTCCTGTCGTGGCTGGGCGGCTACTACGAGACGGGTTTCTCGATCAACCCACACTGGAAAGCGAACTTCAAGACGCTGCCCGAGCATGCGATTACTCGCGGCGTCAAGCCATTCGAGATCAACGACGAATGGTACTTCAACATCCGCTTCGCGCCGGAGTCGAAGAACGTGACGCCGATCCTGAAGGCGACGCCGCCGGACGACAAGCGCGGCACACCCGATGCGAAGAAGCATCCGGGCCGTGAGGAGATCGTCGCCTGGACCTTCGAGCGCGAAAAGGATGGCCGCAGTTTTGGTTTCACGGGAGGCCATTTCCATCGCAACTGGGGTGATGAGAACTTCCGCCGGCTCGTCGTCAACGCCATCCTGTGGACCGCGAAGATCGATGTCCCAAAGGAAGGCGCCAAGGTGGAGTTGGACCCGAGTGAGCTGAAGAAGAACCTCGACCGCAAGCGGCGCTGAGGAGGCGAGCGGCACAGCGTAAGCGTGCCGGTGAAGCAGAGGCGAGCCGGGAGCGTAAGCGACCGGAGAACTCCGCTGGAGGCGAGCCGAAGCCTACAAGACCTTCCGCGACAAGAAAGACGGCTGCATCAAGGTGGTCCTCACGCCGTAAGCCCGGCTACTTCGCCCGCCGCTTGACCGCGTATCCGTACTGGGTTGGCCAGGCCGGTTCGGCACCGAGTTCGTGCTGGGCCTTGAGCGCCCAGTACGGCTCGCGCAGCAGTTCACGAGCGACGAAAATCAGGTCGGCGTCTCCCCCGGTGATGATCTCGTTGGCGTACCCGGCCTCGGTAATCAGCCCGACCGCACCCGTCATGATGCCCGCCTCGTCGCGGATCTGCCGGGCGAACGGCACCTGATAGCCCTTGCCGACCGGGATGCGGGCCTTCGGCGTCAGCGCGCCGGAGGAGTCGTCGATCAGGTCGATGCCCAGTTCCTTGAGGTGCCGGGCCAGAACCACGGACTGCCCGGCGTCCCAGCCGCCCTCGGCCCAGTCGGTGGCCGAGATCCTCACGAACACCGGAAACTCGGCCGGCACCAGCGCCCGCACTCGCCCGGCCACCTGCAGCGTCAGCCGCATTCGGTTCTCCAGACTGCCGCCATACTGGTCCGTCCGCCGGTTGCTCAGTGGAGAAAGAAATTCGTGCAGCAGGTAGCCGTGGGCCGCATGCACCTCGATCACCTTGAAGCCCGCAACCAGGGCGCGGAGGACGGCATCCTCGAATGCAACCACCACAGCGCTGATCCCTGCCTCGTCAAGCTCGACGGGTGCCGGATCGCCCTCGGTGAAGGGAATTGGGCTGGGACCAATCACGGGCCAGCCGCCCACCTGCGGCGTCTTCAGTTTGGCTCCGCCCAGCCACGGCAGTTCGCAGCTTGCCTTCCGCCCCGCATGGGCCAGTTGAATGCCGGCGACCGCACCCTGCGACTCGACGAACCGGGCGATGCGCGCCAGTGGCTCGACATGCTGCTCGCCCCAGATGCCCATGTCCTTGGGGGTGATCCGGCCCTCGGGAGCGACGGCGGTCGCTTCCACCATGACAAGGCCAACCCCGCCCGCTGCCCGGCTGCCGAGATGCACCAGGTGCCAGTCGTTGGCCAGGCCGTCCTCGGAACTGTACTGGCACATCGGCGACATCACGATCCGGTTGCGCAGGGTGACGCCCCGGATCGTCAGTGGGCTGAGCAGGTCGATCTCGGGTACTCCGCGATCGTGATCCGCATCGGCGGAACATCCGTGGGGCGTGTGGACCGGGGTCGGAATGTGTGCGTCTGATGCCATGGTGCTGATTCCTCTCGTTACGCGACCACGCGGTGGCGGACCGACCGCGGAAGCCATCTGGCGGGAATACCTGTCTCCAGATAGAATACACCGGACTGCAACCCACCGAATCGGATGCCGCGAGCGTCCACACAATCACCGTTTATCCCGAGGACCTCATCCCCGATGGCTACCCTGTTGCAAATTACCAATGCCTGCAAGAGCTATGGCGATCAGGTCCTGCTCGACAGCGCCGATGCCACGCTGAGCGACAATCTCAAGGTGGGGTTCATCGGCCGAAATGGGGCCGGAAAGAGTACCCTGCTCCGGGTGCTGCTCGGTGAGGAAGAACTCGACAGCGGCGAAATCTTCCGTCATCCCAACCTGCGGCTGGGTTATTTGCGTCAGCACGATCCCTTTCTTCCCGAAGAGACCGCGCTGCAGTTTCTCATGCGCGACAGCGGTGAACCCGACTGGAAATGCGGCGAAGTCGCCGGACAGTTTGAACTGAAGGGGACATACCTCGAAGGCCCCATCGCCAAGCTTTCCGGAGGCTGGCAGACGCGCGTGAAACTGGCGGCCCTGCTGCTGCACGAGCCGAACCTCCTGCTGCTCGACGAGCCGACGAACTTTCTCGATCTGCGAACCCAGATTCTCCTCGAACACTTCCTGCAAAGCCATCGCTCCGCGTGTCTGATCGTCTCGCACGATCGGGCGTTTCTGGCTGCCACCTGCGAACACACACTCGATCTGTCGCGGGGGAAATTGACGTCCTTCCCCGGCAAGGTCGATGCCTTTCTGGAATTCCAGCACGAGAAACGCCAGCACGAGGAGCGCTCGAACGAAACCATCCTCGCCAAACGGCGGCATCTGGAGGAGTTCATCGCCAAGAACAAGGCCCGCGCCAGTACCGCGACGCTGGCGAAATCAAAAGCCAAGCAGCTCGAACGGCTGGAATTGACGGCCATCGCCAGCAACGAACCAACTGCCACGATCCGCGCGCCGCGCGTTGAGCCGCGCAAAGGCCCTGCCCTTCGCTGTCGCGATCTGGCAATCGGCTATCCCGAGCGGCAAATCGCCTCCGACGTCCAGCTGGAGATCGATCACGGCTCACGGGCAGCGGTCGTCGGCGACAACGGCCAGGGCAAAACGACGTTTCTGCGGACGGTGGTGGACTCGCTCAAGCCACTCGAAGGGGAAGTCCGCTGGGGCTATGGCTGTCAGATCGGCGTCTACGCGCAGCACGTCTACACCAGCCTCCCGGAGAACCAGACCGTTCTGGGCTATCTCGAACAGCAGGCCGCGTATGGCAAGAAGGACCAGGAAATCCTCGAAGTGGCCGGCGCCTTGCTGTTCCGGAAAGGACACGTCAAGAAACCCATCTCGGTTCTGTCCGGAGGCGAGCGCGCCAGGCTCTGTCTGGCGGGGTTGCTGTTGAGCGATCATAACGTGCTGATCCTCGACGAACCGGGCAACCATCTCGACGTCGATACCGTCGAGGCGCTTGCCGAGGCCCTGCTGGAGTACCAGGGGACCGTCATCTTCACCAGCCACGATCGCCATTTCACGAAACGAGTCGCCACCTGCATTGTGGAAGTGCGCGACAGCCGGGTAACTCACTACGGCGGCCAGTATGATGCGTATCTGTACAAGGTCAACAAGGAGATTGAGGCCGGCGAGCGCGAGCTGGCGACCGCGCGCGCGAAACTGCCGCCGGCGGTGGCGAAGCCTTCTCGGGCGCCGGCACGTCCTGCGTCAAGGGGCGAGCGAGACGGTCGCAAGGAAATGAAGCTTCTGGAGCGGACCATCGCGCAACTCGACGAACAGAAGCGCACCC
>JBBSDR010000557.1:0-5437 GCA_038240465.1 Gemmatales bacterium | reverse complement strand
TCGTTCCAGATGTGTTCCGGCACCGTGATGGCCGAGGGCAGCCTCCCGGCGTCCGGCTTTAGGTAGCGGACGATCGCGCCCAGGGTCGGCCAGTTGTTGGGCGGGCGCGGGACGGCGCTTTCGAGGTTGAGCGGCTGATGCGGAACGCCCGTCAGCACCTGGAAACCGCTGGAGGAATGGGCGTTGTCGCCGGTCGTCACCGCGCGCAGGACGGCGATCTTGTCGGTCAATTGGGCGGTGCGCGGCATCAGTTCGCAGACGCGCAGGCCGGTTGTTCGAGTGGCGATGGGCTTGAATTCGCCGCGTACTTCCGGCGGAGCGTCAGGCTTGGGGTCCCAGGTCTCGTGCTGAGGCGGACCGCCGAGCAAGCCGAGAACGATGACGGACTTCGCTCGTCCGGCTGGCCGTGACGTTGCCGCATTGGCCAGGGCCGTGAGGGTGAGACCACCCAGGCCAACGCCGCCGATACGCAACCATTCGCGCCGCGTCAGACTGTCCAGAATTCTCAGCATCGCGACAGCACCTCGAGACAACTGGGAGGGGGGCTTACTGAATAGCGTACCAACGCGGAACCTACTTTGCCAGAAAGGAGAGGCATTCGGGAAAGGGTCAACCGCACCTCGAGCCTCTGAATTCGGAACAATCTCAAGGAATTTTCGTTGACAAGACCCCCTCGCTTGGGTGAAATAGCATAGATCATCCTGAAGTACCCAGATTACCCAAGCTACTCAAATATGCTATTTCAGGATGCACACTCGAGATCACGAAAGGGGTTTCTCAATGCGCATGTGTTGGATGGGTTTGATCGCCGCGGTGGGTATCGTCGGGGTTATGCCGCAGGACTCGCAGGCATTTTTCCGCCGCGCACAACGCCAGGAGTGTCCGTCGCCGAGTTCCTTTGTGGATACTGGCAGTTCGAGTGTCCCGAATACGGAGGTGGAGATGGTGACCATCACCGAAAAGGTGAAGGTGACCGTCTACAAACAAGTAACCAAGACCGAACAGTACACCTACACCGAGTACGTCCGCATCGACGGGAGACTGGTTCCGGTCCAAAAAACGGGAACACGAACTATCGTCGTGAATGAACCCGTAGAAGAGATTCGAGAGGTCACGAAGACGGTGCCGAAAAACTCGCCGGAAGACCTCGCGTACAACATTCGCAAACTGCGGGTGAATTTGGACGAACTGGACGGGATCGTCGGGGCTCGGCGAGAGGAATTGAAGACGATCCAGCAGCAGATCGACGAACTCAAAAAGGCTCCTGTTCCGGCACCGAAGTAAAGCAACCTCGGAAAAGGTTAATTCTCCGTCTCTGATAGGGGTAGGAAAATCCTAGCCTCGGCGAGGTGAACCCTGCCCTTCTTACACTCGTCAACGGTTCCTAGGACCCAGAGGATCGACTTTTGCGTCTTCCGAAACTCCTCCGGAAGCCCTTGAAAGGACTCGGCCTCGATGTCCGCATAAACGCGGAGTTGCGGCCCGGCGACCGGGGAGGAGAGTTCGATGATCATCTTGCCGTCCTTGTCCTCGGACATCAAGGACTTGACAAACTTCGTCTGCCAGGCGATTATGCGCCCCTTGAACCTCTTCTCGGCCTGGCCTGGATCCTTTGGGAGAGCTTTGGCGAATTCCTCCACTGAGCATGGCAGGATTACGAGGGGCTTCATGCCACGAATCTCTTCTCCTAACCTTCGGTCCACATCCCCGATTTCTTCTCTCCGTTTGTTCAGTTCCACATCAATCTCAGCTTGGCGCCTCTGGTCTGCAGCCTCTTTGACGTTCTCCGACCAGCAAGCAAGTCCGACGAACAGGATGATCGCTGGCACCCCGACCCACCACCACGCCTTGATCGCCCACCATCCTCCAGAACCCTGGTGCAGCCGTTCGATTTCCCGGAATAGCTCGGCCCTGCTGGCAGGATACCCTTCCGCGTCCTCGACCAGAGAGATTCCCTCAATGGCGCGGAGATCGGTCAGCAACTCGTTCTGGGGAACCCGATGCCAGCGGATAAGATCCGCCTCGGAATACTGCGGGTATTGAGGCCGGACGTCCTGGGCGGTCTTGCGAACTTGGCACACCACAAGCCGATTGTGGTGAATTCCGAATTCAACCTCGTGGCGGACCCAATCGAACTCATTTAGAACTCGCGGATACCCCTCAGGTCCCTCTTCCCCATCCCATTTCGGACCGACTAGAGAGACGATTACATTGCTATTGGACAACCACCCAGCCAAGACGCCAGGATACGGCTGGCCATAGGGGATGTCCTGGGTGTCCAGAAAGACGTTCGTTTCGCCATACCGATCTTTCAGGTCCACACACAGTCTGTTTGCCATATTCCATGTGTCGCCCCGTCGATAGGAAATGAAGATCCGGGGGTTCAGAGCGCGCCGGAGCAAGAAGCCGAGTACACCCCAGACGGCGGCCAGCATCAGGCCCACGAGAACGGGCAACGAGTAGGCGACAATAGAACTGAGCATGGGTCACCTCGAGTTCGTTCACACGGGTCGGGTCTTTCGTGAGGGCTTCTGCATCTGCTTTGGCCATCAACTCGAACACTCCTGTAGCGAGAAAGATAATGCAGAGTGTACTAACGCGGAGACCACATTGCAAGAACGATGGACCAGCCGGTTGCATACGCATTGTTGCCGAGGCGGAAGGAGTCGCTTGCAGGCGGGCGCGGCAGTGGTAGACTGAACCTCGAATGGATCGCCTCCTCTGCCGGCAGGTAACTCATGCCCCCTTCGACCGCGGAACAGAACCTGCTCTTCGGCGTCCTCGCCCTGCAACTGGGCTTCATTCGTCAGGATGCGTTCATGGATGCCCTCCGCGCCTGGACGCGCGAGCGCAGCCGGTCTCTCGGTCCTATCCTGAACGAACGGCGCGTCCTCAGCGCCGATGACGCCGAACTGCTCGCCTTGCTGCTCGAAAGCCTGGTGCGGCATCACGGCAACGATCCCGTTCTGCCCCTGGTTTTCCTGCTCCCCGCCGACGTGGTCCCGGGGCTGGTCGCGCTGAACGATGCCGAACTGCTTCAGTGTCTGGCGCGCCTGGGCAAGGGACCCTCCGCCTTCACTGTCGAACAGTCCGGTGTCGCCATCACGCTCGAACATCCGCTCACACCCACCGAAACGCCCACCGTGCAGGTCGGCGCCAGCCCCGTAGGGAATTCCACTCCCGCGGCTCCCGGCAGCCATCCTGTTCGCTTTCGCATCGTCCGGCGACATGCTCGCGGCGGACTCGGCGAGATCTTCATCGCCCTCGACGAGGAACTGCAGCGCGAGGTCGCCCTCAAGGAGATGCAGGCCCATCATGTCGATCGCGCCGACAGCCGGGCGCGGTTCCTTCTCGAAGGCGAGATCACCGGCCGGCTCGAACATCCGGGCATCGTGCCGGTCTATGGGCTGGGCCGTTATCCCGATGGCCGGCCCTTCTACGCCATGCGCTTCATCAAGGGAGAAACCCTCAACCACGCAATCCATCGCTTTCACACAAGCAAGCATGCCGATCCCGGCGCTCGCGCTCTCGAGTTGCGCAAGCTGCTGGCGCGCTTCGTCGATGTCTGCAATGCCATCGAATACGCCCATAGCCGGGGCGTGCTGCACCGCGACCTCAAGCCTGACAACGTCATGCTCGGCCCCTATGGGGAAACCCTTGTCGTCGATTGGGGACTTGCCAAACAATTGCCGATTGCCGATTGCCGATTGCCGATTGAAGAAGAAACGATTCAGACGTCTCCAAATCGACCATCGACAATCGACAATCAACAATCGTCCGCTGGTTCCCTCATGGGCCAGGTTTTCGGCACGCCGCAGTTCATGAGTCCCGAACAGGCGGCCGGACGCATCGATCTGCTCTCACCCGCCAGCGACGTGTATAGCCTCGGCGCCATGCTCTATCACCTTCTCACCGGTCAGGCGCCTTTCGGGGCCGATGACGACGTCCACAAACTCTTGCGCATGGTGCAAAGCGGCAGCATCACGCCGCCGCGCCAGATCAGCCCGGCCGTTCCGCGCGCGTTCGATGCGGTCTGTCTCAAGGCGATGGCGCTGAAGCCGGAGAATCGCTATCAGTCGGCCCGCGCGCTGGCGGCAGACGTCGAACGCTGGCTTGCCGATGAACCGGTCAGCGCCTGGCGCGAGCCGGCGGTGGTCCGGGTTCGGCGCTGGGCGCGGCGGCATCGCACGACCGTCATCGCCGGCGCCGTTCTCTGCTTCACTGCTCTCATCGCTCTCAGTGTCAGCTATCTGCTGCTGACCCGGGCCATCCACGATCGCGCTCTCGCCCAGGTCGATGCCCTGCTCGAATCCAACCCCCGCGCCGTGCCGGCGCTGCTCGAAGGACTCGAACCCTTCCGCGAACGGGTCCGGGATCGGCTGCACGAGGTCCGCAATCGTCCTGAGCCAGACGCCGCGCCGAACCTTGCCAGCGCTCGCCAGCGCCGGCACCAGATCCGCGCCAGTCTTGCCCTGCTGGCCGACAACCCTGCCCGCGAACTGCCCTTTCTGCGCCGCCGCCTGGTCGATCCGGATCTCGATCCCGAGGAGTGGGAACTGCTGCGCGATGCCCTGGCTCCCCATGCCGCTTCGCTGACCGCCGGCCTGTGGATCGAGGCGAATCGGCCCGGCATCTCGTCCGAACAGCGGTTTCGCGTCCTGGCTACCCTGGCTCACTTCGATCCAAGAAACAGGCGGTGGGAGGAAGACGCTCCCCGGGTGGTCGAGCCGTTGCTCCATGCCGATCCGCTTCACGTCGGTCTCTGGACGGCTGCCCTGAAGCCGATTCGGGAGCATCTCATTGGGCCGCTCAGCGAGGTCTTCAGCGATCCGCTGCTGCCGGCCGAGGGCCGCGTCGCCGCCAACGTGCTGCGCGAGTACGTCGGCGATCAGCCTGCGCGCCTCGTCCAGTTGCTCGGCACGGCCAGCCCCTTCCAGGTCGGCCTGCTGCTGCCGCGCGTCCAGGCCCAGCGCGCCGAGATGCTGCCATTGCTGCGCGATGCTCTCCACCAGGCGGAGAAGACGAATGGGACCGAGGAGGATCGCGATAGCAAGGGCCACCAGCGGGCCAACCTCGCCGCCGTCCTGCTGCTCATGGGCGAGGCGGAACATGCCTGGAAACTGCTGCGGCACGATCCCTATGCCGATGGCCGTACTTATCTCATTCACCTGTTTGCCCAGCTTGAAGTCGCTGCCGGCGTGCTGATTCAGCGTCTGGAACGGGAGACCGACGACGGCGTCCGGCAAGCGCTGGTATTGGCCCTTGGCAGTTACTCACCGGAGCAACTATCCGCGAAATCCCGCGAGGCGCTCGTGCCGCGGCTGCTGTCGTGGTATCAGACCGAAGCCGATCCCGGTTTGCACGCCGCCATCGGCTGGCTGCTGCGCCATGGCCGCGAGGGCAACCGGTCGCGCAAGCTGGACTGGGACCAGGGGGC
>JBBSDR010000556.1:0-5442 GCA_038240465.1 Gemmatales bacterium | reverse complement strand
TGCATGTCCTCGTGGAAGATAGCCAGCTGGACGAAGTAGCTCACACTTTCGTCGAACGGCTCTTCGTGCAACCCGTCGAGGACGCGGCGCTGGACCTCGGCCAGGTAGGCGAGGGTGTCGCGCCGCGACGGCAGCAACAGGTCCCACCGGGTCTCGTGAGGCACTTCGGCGGAGTTGTAGATCGCATCGGCATCGGCGCGAATGGGCCTGTGTCCCGAGGCGTGCCGCAGGCACCAGTATTCCTGGAACCAGGCGACGTGGCCGATCTCCCACAGCAGCGGGTTGACAATGGCGAGGCATGGGCCAAGCAACTGAGCATCGGACAGATCGTCGATGAGTTCGAGGGTCCGCCGGCGAGCATCACGGACCCATTCGGAGAGTTGCAAGGCGTCTGGCATGTGAGTGAATGTCTCACGCTCGCTCCGCGAGAGTGTTCTTTTGTGTCAGTGTAACTTCAAGAACCCCGCCTGCTCACAAGCGGCGCGCATGTCGCGCAGATCATCATAGTGTTCGTCGCTGACAGGGACGAATCGCTCGATGAAGCCATGCGCGAAGTGTCGCCGGGCTTCGGGTTCCTCGTTCAATTCGAGGAGGGCCGCGAGCAATTCGGTCTTGAGCCGGCGCGGCAGCCGCCGGGCAACGACGAAGGGCTGAATCGTCGAGGGGCCGAAGCTGTCGATGATGCGCAGTTGTGACGCCAGTTCCGGCTGTTCGCGCAAGGTGACGGCCAGTACCTGACAGTCGATGGCCGAGGCATCGACCTCGCCGCCGGCGACGAGGCGGATCGATCGTTCGTGGAATCCCGCCTCAACGACGCGGCCGAAGAAGCCGGCTACCTCGCCGAGTTGCACGAGCCGGTAGAGTGTGACGCCGTAGCCGGAGTGGGAGAACGGCTCGTTGTAGGACCACGATCGGCCGCGCAGGTCGGCGAAGCGATGCATCGCGCTGTCGCGGCGGACGATGACGTCGGAGAAGTAGACGGGCCGGCCGACGAAGCGGTCGCCCTGGAGCAGCGGCGCGGCGAGCGGTTCGAGATCGGCCCGGCGCTGGCGCAGCAGCTCGGTGTAGGCGAGTCCGCAGACGAACGCGGCATCGAAACCATCGGCGAGCTGATCGTAGGACGTGCCGGCGACGAGCGTGACCGGGACACCGAGCCGTCTGCCGAGCCGGCTCGCGATGAACGAGTAGACCGGCAGCATATTGGGGGCGAGGAACGTGGCAAACCGCAGCGGCGGGAAGTTCATGGCAGGATGTCGCGAGGCTCAACGACGGAACACGTTCGGCGATCGCACGGATTCAGTGTGTCACAATTCCCGTTCGTGAGCCACGAAAATCAGACGAGAGCCGGCAATCGCCCTCAGGAATCGCCGTGCTGTTGGCGTAGTGCGTCAAGTTCGGCTCGAAGACGTTCCACTTCCTGTTCCGCAACTACCCGGCCCTGATGTTCCTTGTCAGCTCGACGGCGTTCTTTTTCGGCGCGTTTGCGATGCTCTTCCGCCTGCAGCCGAACCTCGTCGAGTTCGCGTTGCAGTTCCGCCGGCAAGGGCAGCATTTTGCCGCGGAACCAGTAGCGCACCCAACCATTGACCAGGGCCACTTCCAGTTCCAGTTCCGCGATTGGATAGCGCCCCTGTTCGTTGAGCAGAACGGTCACATATCTCTCACCGTTGTGACGGTAGAGCGTCAACTCCTGGTTGTCTGGGTAGAAAAGGAGATAGTACGGCACTTTCAGTTGCTGCTCATACTTCTCCATATTGTCGTCGTAGTCTTTGCGCGCGTTATGCTTCGAGACGTACTCGAGGACGCAGAAGGGCCTGGCTGGCTGCAACTCCACATTGTAACTGCCGCTGACCTCGATCTCGTCCTCGTGGACGACGATCATGTTGTCCGGCACGACCTGGCGCGGCCGGCGACGCGGCC
Organism: Gemmatales bacterium; assembly: GCA_038240465.1. Classification (GTDB taxonomy): domain Bacteria; phylum Planctomycetota; class Planctomycetia; order Gemmatales; family Gemmataceae; genus JBBRIK01. Next base: position 3,522 of record JBBSDR010000556.1, on the reverse strand, counting down.
GGGCCGGGTCCTGAAACTGGACCAGCAACTCGTTGAACACATGGACGTCGTGCCGGTGAGGCTTGGCAAGAGCAAGGCTCTCCAGGGTGATCTCGCGCTGAGTCGCTTGCTCGGTCGCTTCCATGAAATGCTCCAGCGACAGGCTTCGCAGATAGGCTTGCGCCGCCTCCTCGTACCAGGCTGCAAGCTCTTCGCGGGTCTGGAATACCGGCATGAGCAGTCTCCTTCGGAAAGAAATCGCCTCCAATCTACCGAATGGATTCCCTTCGTGGAAGGCGAAGTCCCTTCCCTGGACACCACACCCTCCGCCGATCGTTCGGCGAACGTGGACTCCTCTCAAAGCGCCGTCAAACCTGCAGAGTCCCGATGACCTCGCGGACGCCGCTCGCTCCCAGGGCGGCCAGCGCGGCCGGCAACGCATCGACGATGCGAATGCTCGCCGTCGGATCGAAGAAGTTGACCGTACCCAGTTGCACCGCACTCGCGCCGGCGACGAGGAACTCCATCGCGTCGTCCAGTGTGCTGATGCCGCCGATGCCGATGATGGGAATGTTCACATTTCGCGCCACACGCCACACTTGCCGCAACGCCAATGGCTTGATCGCCGGACCGCTCAGGCCGCCGGTGACGTTGCCCAGGATCGGTTTTCTCTTTTTCCAGTCGATGGCCATGCCGATGAACGTGTTCACCAGCGAGACGGCGTCCGCGCCCGCCTCTGCCGCTGCGCGCGCGATCGGCACGACGTCGGTTACGTTCGGGGTCAGCTTGGCGATCAACGGCAGCGGACAGACCTCCTTGACACGCTGTACCACACGCCGCGTCACCTCGGGATCGATGGCGAAATCGACGCCTCCCGAGACGTTCGGACACGACAGGTTCAACTCCAGGGCCGCCAGTCCTTGCGTCTGGGCGATCAGCGCCGCCATCTCGACGAAGTCCTGTTCTGTCTTGCCGGCGATATTGGCGATGACAGCGGTCTTCAGCGTTCGCAGATAGGGAAGATGATGTTCGAGGAAGTGATCGATGCCGTCGTTATCGAGACCGATGGCGTTGAGCATGCCCGACGCGGTTTCGACGGTGCGCGGCGGCGGATTGCCTGCTCGCGGCTGCCTTGTGACCGTCTTGGGGATGACGCCGCCCAGCTTCGCCACATCGACGAGGCCGGCCATCTCCTTGACGTAGCCGAACGTCCCCGATGCGACGAGGATAGGGTTATCGAGCGTCAAACGGCCAAGAGAGATGGAGAGGTTCATTCGTCAATTGAAGACAAAAGACAATTGCAAATTGCAAAGTGCAAAGTGCAAATTGACCAGAGGCATCCTGGAGGCGCGAGGCGAGTCCTACTTCTGCTCTTCAATTTGCACTTTGCATTTTGCACTTTGCAATTGTCTCTAAGTTAAGGTTCTTCGAGGTAGGTGTATCCATCCAGTCCGGACTCGTAGAAGCCCAGCATCTGGCGCGACTCTTCCAGCGAGATCGTGCCGACACGCACCGCGCGCTCGACATCCTTCCGCATCTGAGCGGTCAGCGAATCCGCGCTGTACTGGACGTACGCCAGCACCTCGCGCACCGTGTTGCCCTTGATGACCGTGTCGAGATTCACCGCGCCGGTTTCATCGACGCTGATGTGGACCGCGTTGGTGTCGCCGAACAGGTTGTGCAAATCGCCGAGGATCTCCTGGTAGGCGCCGAGCAGGAAAGCGCCGAGATAATACGGCTCGTTCTTGAATGGATGCAACTGGAGCGTGTTGCGGACGTCGCGCAGGTCGATGAACTGATCGACCTTGCCGTCCGAATCGCAGGTGATGTCGCCCAGGACGGCGCGTCGCGTCGGCACCTCGTTGAGTCGATGAATCGGCATGATCGGGAACAACTGCTTGACGGCCCACGAGTCCGGCATCGACTGGAAGATGGAGAAGTTGCAGAAATAGGTGTCCGAGAGCAGTTCTTCCAGGCCGGTCAGTTCTTCCGGGACGTAATCCATCTCGCGGACAATGCGCAGGATCTTGCCGCACACGCACCAGAACAGACGTTCGACCAGGGCGCGTTCCTCGATGGACATCGCGCCGAGGTTGAACATGCTGATCGATTCATCGACGGCCTGGACCGCGTCGTGGTAGCACTCCAGGACGTTCTTCTTGTTGACGTCGCGATGAATGGCGAACAGGTCGGTGATCTGCTGCGGGGCCTCGGCGGAGACTTCCGGAGGCACCTCGTAGCGGTCGAAGTTGGACACGCCCAGCACGTCGAAAATCAGCACGCTGTGATAGGTGACAATAGCCCGGCCCGATTCCGAAATGATCGTCGGATGCGGCACGGACAACTCGTCGCAGACGCTCTTGATGCGGAAGACGACGTCGTTGGCGTATTCCTGCAGCGTGTAGTTGACCGACGACTCGAAATCGGTCTGCGAGCCGTCGTAGTCGATGCCCAGGCCGCCGCCGACGTCGATGTACTTGACGCCGGCGCCGATCTTGTGCAACTCGGTGTAGATACGCGAAACTTCGGTGAGCGCGCTCTTGATACTGCGAATGTTCGTGATCTGGCTGCCGAGATGGAAGTGGACCAGTTGCAAGCAGTCGGCCATGCCGCGCTTCTTGAGAAAATCGACCGCCTCAAGGACTTCCGTCAGCGTCAGACCGAACTTGGAGCGATAGCCTGCACTCGAACGCCAGCGGCCTGAACCGCGTGCCGCCAGCTTGACGCGAACGCCGATGACCGGACGCACCTTGTGCATCTCGGCATAGCGGACGATCGTTTCTAGTTCGGTGAACTTCTCGACAACGGGAATGACGTGCTTGCCGATCTTGCGCGCCAGCACGGTCATCTGGATGAACTCGTCGTCCTTGAAGCCGTTGCAGATGATCGGCGTGCCGCCGTTGGCGAGAGCAAGGACCGCAAGCAGTTCGGGCTTGGAGCCAGCTTCGAGGCCGTAGTTGTACTGCTTGCCGAAATCGAGGATCTCCTCGACGACCTGGCGCTGCTGGTTGACCTTGATGGGATAGACGCAGCAGTAGTTGCCCTGGTAGCCAAACTCGCGGATGGCATTCTCGAAGACGTCGTGAATCTCGCCGACGCGATGGCGCAGGATATCGGTGAAGCGGAGCAAGATGGGCAACTGGATGCCGCGCGCCTGGAGTTGATCGACGAGGTTCTTGAGGTCGATGGCCTGTTCGGGCTTCTTGTTGGGATGAACGGTGACGTGGCCGATCTTGTTGATCGAGAAATAGCCCTTGCCCCAGTGACGGCAGCCATAAGTCTCGAGGGCATCCTGGATCTTCCAGCGATTCATCAACTCGGACTCGCCGCCTTTCATGAGAGACCTCTTTCCACCAGCCAAGAGATTAGGGGAATTTACTCATCAGTATGCTACCTTGCGCCCCACGTCAAGGCGAGTTCCACCAAACCCTTCTCGTTCCCACGCTCCGCGTGGGAACTGCTCTTCGACGCTCTGCGGCGTGGGAGGTGGTGTCGCGTACCAGAGCGTCGAAGAAGGCATTCCCCATCAGCCCGGGGGCGCTG
>JBBSDR010000555.1:0-5446 GCA_038240465.1 Gemmatales bacterium | reverse complement strand
GCGAGCGCGTACTAAAGGAGTATTCGCCGGTTACTGTCGCGGCGATCACGGGGCTGGAGGTTGCGGACATCGAACGGCTGGCACGCGAGTACGCCCTGGCAATGAAAGAACGCAGCGGTCCGGCGTTTATCCGGCTCAACTACGGTCTGCAGCGTCATGGCGGCGGCGGCATGGCGGTGCGGACGATCTGCTGTCTGCCTGCGGTTGTCGGCTCCTGGCGGCACGCCGGCGGCGGCGCTCTGCTCAGCACAAGCGCTCAGTATGGCTTCTTCGGCAATCCGACGCTGGCGAGGCCGGACCTGGTTCCGCGAGGCACTCGGACAATCAACATGGTGCAACTCGCCGAAGCCCTCAACAACGAGATGACGCCTCCCGTCCGCGCCCTGTATGTCTACAACGCCAACCCCGCGGCCGTCTGTCCCGATCAGGGGCGCGTCCTCAAGGGGCTGATGCGCGAGGACCTCTTCACAGTGGTCCACGAACAGTTTCCGACTGACACCGTAGACTATGCCGACATCGTGCTGCCGGCGACAACACAGTTGGAACACTTCGACTTGCACGGCTCCTACGGCCATCTGTACGTTCAGGCCAGCATGCCCGCCATCGCGCCGCGGGGCGAGGCGAAGAGCAACAATGACGTCTTTCGCTTGCTGGCGCGCAAGCTCGGTTTCGAGCCGGAACTCTTCGAGATCAGCGACGAGCAACTGGCTGTCGATGCGCTGAATTATCGCGGCGGGCCAGGCGTGTATCCAAGAGCGGACGTCTTCGACGGCATCACGCTCGAACGCCTGAAAGAAGAGGGTCCGATCCGGCTCAATTTGCCCGAGCAGTTCGCGCCGTTCGCGCACGGTAACTTCGCGACGCCGTCGGGCAAGTGCGAGTTCTACAGTCCCGCGCTGGCCGCCAAGGGAATCGATCCGCTGCCGGCTTACGTCCCGCCGCACGAGGACCCGCTAACCCGGCCGGACCTGGCGGCCCGGTATCCGCTGCAGATGCTCTGTCCGCCGCATCCATCGTTTCTCAATTCGAGTTTCGTCAACGTCGCCTCGCTGAGACAGCAAGTTGGTCAGCCAACTGTCGCGATGCATCACGAGGACGCCGCGACACGAGAAATCGAGGACGGACAGATGGTGAAGGTGTTCAACGATCGCGGCAGCTTTCAGGCGCGGGCCGTGGTGGGCGACAGGGTGAAGCCGGGCGTTGTCGTGGCGGAGGGGATCTGGTGGAACAAGTACACGGCGGACGGCGTCAACTGCAACGCGACGACGAGTACCGCTCTGACGGACTTCGGCGCCGCCGCCACGTTCTTCGATAATCTCGTGGAAGTCGCACGAATCTGAGGGGTGCCGCAAGCGTCATGATTACCAGCGCAACTCCAGTCCGACGTTGGTTCCGTGCGCCCAGAAGAAATCCTCGCGGAACTGCGGCAGCGGCGCCAGCGGTCCCTGCAAACCCTGGGGCCTGGTCTGGCTCTGATTGATGCCAACCACCTGATCGCCCGCACGCACCGGACCATCCCACGTTAGCAACGTGTAACCTCCCTGCAGGCGGATGTGCCGGGTCACGTCGAAGCCGACGTTCAAGCGCAGTTCGGTCACGACATCGAACGATGTTCGATCGAACTCGCCGCTGTTGCTCGGCTGCACAAACAGTCCGAAATCCTGCACCTGGCGCTGCTGGGGCGTCTGGAAAATGCGCGTTCCCTTGTTGCGGATGGTCTGCTCGTCAGCCCCAAGCGCGACTGCTGCCTTGCCCTCGACACTCCAGCGGCCGCGCTTCCACGTCCCGACCGTGCCGAGTTGCGCACCGTAGAACTTGTCGAACGTCTGGAAGTGGTCTTCGAGGCCGATCAGCGTCGATTGCTCGGGCAGGACGCGCGAGGAACTGGTCAGGTCGAGGCGCTCGCGCAACTGAAGAAAGCGGCCGCCGGCAAGGACGTTCCACTCGAAATTCGGCGCGCGAGCGAGGTTCCACAACACGTTCGCTTCCTGACCGAACAGTTCCATCCGCGAGTAGATGGTTGTGCCGCCGGTCAGGTCGCCGAACTGCGGATTGAAGCCGGAAACGACATACGACAGGTTCTGCTGTGCGCGGACGCCGAAGAACGGGATGGCCAGCGTCGATACGTCGCCGGGATGGACCGTGAAATGGGTCGAATCGCGCTCCAGGAAGAAGACGTCGGTCTGAACGGCGAAGGTGCGTTCGTCATCGAACCACCAGTCGGCGCTGGTGCGCAGGCCGACATAGCGATCGTGCCGGCTTTCGAGGCGATCGCCGCCGCGCAGGTCGGTCACCCCCTGTTCGCCGAGAATGCCGCTCGATCCCACTGGGCCGGCTGTCAAAAGAGGCGGGACACGCAGACGGCGCAAATACCAGTACAGATAGTCCGCTCGCAAATGGAGACGATCAACAGTGACGGGTTCGTCCGCGTCGGTTAGGGTAACTTCCTGAGCATAACAGGGAGGCAAGCTCGCAAGCAGCAGGAGAAGCAGGGCAGCGCGGTACATCAGACGCTCTCCGTCATTTGGGGAGAATGCGGCAGAAAAGCTCTCTTCGGTGTTATCGGCACATTCGGGAAAGGACTTCAAAATGGTAGCGCCGGTACAGTCGAGGCAAGAGAAGCTGTGCGGGCTGAATGGATTATCCGGACCAGCAGACACGGAAACCGTTGTTGTTGCTGCTGTGGCCGGGCGCGGCCCTGCCGCGGGGGGCGGATCGGCAGCAGTGTCCATCGTACAGCCATGATCCACCGCGCATCACATGCCATTCTCGCAGACCAATTCGGCGCAGGGGTCGCCGTGGTCTTCGAGCCAGTCGGCCTGCACCAGCCACGTCGTCGCCGCGCCGTGCGGGTCCTCGCCATCGCTTGCAGGAAGGCTTCGAGCGTCATCACGGCAGATTATCCTCCGCACGGACAGGGTGGTATAATGCTAATCGTCTGCTCGCCCAATCATAAACTTACGAGACATCCCATGACCCACATTCCGCTGGACGCGCAGGATGAAGTCGTGAAGCGCTTCCTCCTCTCCCTGACGGCCGATCCGCAAGGGACTGTCCTGGAAATGAACGGTCGTGCCATCGTCTGCGTCCTTCCGTTATCCGGCGACTCGGGCGAGGAGAATCACGGCGGCGCCTGGACGGAAGAGAAGAATGCCCGCCGATGCCTCCTCATCGACCGGGAGATTGACGGGAAGCTTACCCCTGCTGAGGCCGTGGAATTGAACCGGCTGCAACGACAGATGCTTGACCACCGGCGACGGGTTGCCCCGTTGCCGCTCGAGGATGCCCGGAAGTTACACCAGGAGCTGCTGGCCAAAGCGATGCGAGGAGCCTCAGCGAGTAGCCCATGACGGCCTTTCGTTATCCCACACTGCCGCATGTGCGGCGGCACGGCCCGCAGGGGTATGCCGACCCGGACAGCTTCCGTCCCTGGCTCCGCGACGAGTTCTGCTTTCGTTGTGTTTATTGCCTGGTGCGCGAGCAATGGGGACGACTCCGGGCAACCTTCGACATCGACCACTATCTGCCTGTGGCCACCCATTCCGCCCTGGAGTTGACCTACGACAACCTGATTTATTCCTGCGCGACTTGCAATTCCGCCAAGGGCGATCAACAGGTCCCCGATCCGACGCAGGTGCTGCTGGCCGAGGAGGTGCGCGTTCACGAGGACGGGACCATTGCGGGCCGCACCCCTCAGGCGCGCCGGCTCATTCGTCTTCTCGGTCTGGACGGGACGGAAAGCACGGAATTTCGCCTCCTGTGGCTTGGCATCCTCGCCTTGGCGGAGGAGCATGACAAGGAACTCTACACGAAACTGCTGGGATTCCCCGATGATTTGCCCGACCTGGAGCGGCTGCGGCCTCCAGGCGGCAATACCCGACCCGCAGGGGTTCAGCAGTCATACCTTGCAGCCCGTGAAAACGGAACTCTGCCTGATACATACTGAGGGATTACTTACCCACCCATCATGCGGCAAGCAACGTCCCATCCAAGCACGGTCACTTTCGCCGCCAGATTGTCGCCTCATCAAGGCCGAGCTTCTTGATGGCGGGCCGGATGGCATTGAGGAACCGCGTCGCATCTCCTGGATAGCCAGCCGTTGGGACAAGGCCGGGGACATGCTCCAGCCAGAAGCGATTGAATTCGAGCATGAACACTTCGCGCAGATACTTGCTGGCCATCGACGCCAGGGCGACGCCGAAATGCTCGACATCGGCACGCGGCTGAAACGTGATGTGGATCGGTCGGGCGGCCCCGATCACCTCGTAATGACTGCGCGCCGCTCCCTCCTGCCGGGCGACAACCATGCCTTCGGGAAAGGCATCTTGCAGCATGGCGGCGTAGGTGTTTCGGCCACCGTGCTTATCGACAAAGACGTGGAAGGCCTCGTCGCCCTCCAACTCCGCGCAGGCCCCGCGCAGCAGTTCTTTCAGCGCGACAGCCAGGATGGCGCCCTTGCTGCCCCATTCGTCGAGCAGGGCGTTGAATCGCGGCGCGCAGATCGCGACACTTCGCACCGGACCATGCCGAATGCCTGCACCGTCGCGGCTGGCGCGGAAGCGATCCGCTCGCGCCGCCAGGCCGTCCGGCGGCGACATCGGCAGAGGTGTCTTGCCGTGATACCAGCGCTCGCCACAGAGACCGGGATGAGAAGTCGGACAGATGCGCTCGACATACGCCGCCAGCGAGACAGAGCCGTCGAGCAGCCAGGGCAGCAGCGCGGCGGCGACGTTGACCTCCAGGGCGACCAGCCCGCCCGAGGAGCCGTGAACCGCCTTGGAGTCATCGACGACGACGCGATCGTCGGCCTTGTCCGCCTGGCGTCGAACGGCATCGCGCAGAACGTGCCAGAGGTTGGCGCCGAGCAATTCGTCGGGCGCTTGCCAGGCGACGGAAGTCATCACGAAGGGGCCGAGATTGGGACCGTAGCCGGCCTCGTCGATGCCGATGAACCATGCCATGAAAAGGCTGCCTCCCTGCACGATGATTGATGCGCGTCGCGGTTTGGAGTATGGTACGCTCGGGGCCACGGCGGCACAACCCGAGTGAGACGCCAACCATGATGACCGACAATATCTTCCTGAAGATCATCGAGAAGAAGATCCCCGCGAAGATCATTCACGAGGACGATCGCTGCATCGCCTTTCACGACGTCAATCCGCAAGCGCCGGTTCACGTCCTCATCGTGCCGCGCAAGGTGATCGCGACACACGACGCCTTGACCGACGATGACCGCGAACTGCTGGGACACCTGCATCTGGTGGCGCTGCGTCTGGCGCAGCAGTTGGGATTGCAGGAGGGTTATCGCCTGGTCGTCAACTGCAAGGAGCGAGCCGGCCAGACGGTGCCGCATTTGCACATGCACCTGCTCGGCGGCCGGGACATGAACTGGCCTCCCGGTTGACCCCGTGGTGCAGGCGTCTCGCCTGCTCTTCTGTCTTGCCGT
>JBBSDR010000554.1:0-5449 GCA_038240465.1 Gemmatales bacterium | reverse complement strand
GCACGCGCTCCGCTCCGAGGACTCCGCGTCGCGGCTAACCAAATCAAGACTGGCGGATCTGATCGAGGATCGCCGGATCCTGAATCTCGGTGTCGCGCGCCAGCATGATGACCTTCGAGATCACTTCCGCCGTCCTCGGATCGTCGTCGGCGAACGGCAGAAACAGCCTGCCGCGATGCTGGGCGTGGACCGGCACGAGACACAGATGTCCGCCCGGCTGGCGATGCACCACGGCGCTTCCCAGATGCACCGTGTAGTTGGCCAACTGCCCATCGACCAGGACGTGGTTCGCCTTGAAGCGGATATTGTCGATCTTCAAAAGCAAACACGTCTCGCGCAGCAGCGCCTCGCGCATCTCCACCGTCGAGGCGCTGGCCTCCGGATCGACGCCTCCACGGTGCGCCACGCTCACCACCAGGTCGAGATCGCGCATCACCTCGCTGAAAATCCGCGGCGGCACGTCCTTGAGCGGCATCGGTTTCCACTCGCCGCGCTTGCGGAAGTGGACGCTCTCCAGTGTCCAGCCCTCGACCTCCAGCGGCGTGAAGCCGCCGTAGCGGAACGACACAGCCGCCACCAGCCCCGCCTGATGGAACGTCTTCTCGACGCCGTCGCGCGTACTCCAGGCCCGCGCCCCAAACAGGGCCTGCGCCTGTGTCGGGTTCACCTGCTGCCCGGCGTAACGCTGCGAACGGTCGCCATCCTTCTTCTCCTGAGCGGCCAGGACATACAGTTCGCGGAACACCTGCTTGAACGGCTGCACGCGCTCGGCCGCGAAACACTCGCGCTGCCACAGGTGCCACTCGCCGCCCGTCAGCAGGTCGTGCGGATGGGCCAGACGCAGCACCTCGTCCGCCTTGACCGGCTCCGTCTTGCCCGTGTGGCTTCGCAATCCCTTGCCGCTCTTGACCGGATAGCCGGCGATGCCATCGCCCAGCAGTACCAGCCGCGACAGCAGCGGCACCAGCATCGGATGCTCGAACAGGCTTTGCAGCTCCTTGCCGGTGAACGTGTCGCCCCGGCACATCATCGTTTCGAGCGACTCGCGGATGCGCGACGCCTGCCGGCGCAGGTCCGCCTTGCGATCGACCAGCGAAGCCACGGCCCGATCCTTGCGCACCTTCGGCGGAATCTGCTTCAGTTCGCGGTCGCCGCGCATCACCGTCACCTCGGGCTGGGCCAGGGCGTTCAGCGCCAGTGTTACCGTGACGCCCTCGACGGTGCGCGAGATTGCTCCTTGGGCCAGGTCGGCGATTTCCTTGGCCTCCATCGCCCACTCGAAGCGGATCGGATCGGGATACCCGGCCGTCCGCGCCATGTTCTCCAGACCGATCGCCGCCGTCCTCAGCGCGCCCTCCTTCGACATCGGCCCCAGCGATTTCGCATAGCGGCGATAGCCTTGCAGTACCTTGTAGCGGTTGGTCAGGTCTTTCTCGCGTTTGTCGCCGTGGGCCAGCGGCAACAGTCCGAGTAGGCGCACATTCTCGCGCAGGTTGCGCAGCCGGATGCCGGACACGAGGTCGCTCTTCTTCGCCTTGCCGAGGATGACGTTCGCGAGATGGGCCGACTTCTTTGCCGATCCCGCGGAGCCGCCCTGCTTCGCCGCCGCTCCCAGCGCATCCCAGCGTTTCTTGCCCAGCGGCTCGAACACGCGCCGGAACCATTCGACATCGACCGCTCCATCGCGGCGATCCTCTTCCGATAGCTCCGTCCGCTCCTGGAGCATCTTCTCCCACGCCGTCAGTTTTCGCCGGCCCGGCTGCTCCTCCGTGGCCTCTTCCTCCTCTTCCTCGAGATGACCGGGTTGAGCGCTCATGTGAGCGAAGAACCACCAGACGCCTTCCTCGAAGCCGGGCCAGTCGAGATAGCGGCTGACGTGCGTCACCCATTGCGGGGCGAGGAAGGCCAACTCGATGAGACGCTCCGGCGGGAACTTGCCCTCCTCGATCAGCGGCTTGACCTTCTCGACGAACGCTTCCGGCGTGTCCTCCGGATTGGGATAGTTGACCTTCACGAGATGCGTCAGCACCTCGGCCTTGCCGTCGCCGTAGTAGGAACTGCGGAACGAGCGCTTGCCGAGACGGACCAGCAGCGTCAGCAGCGTATCGACGCCAAACAGCGTGCTGAGGGAGCGAGCCGGCCCCGTCGCCGCGGTTGGACTATCGCCGCGTTTCAACTCGATGCTCAGGATGCGCTCCCGGCAGCGGTCGAGCAGCGGCTTCAGTTCCGGCCTCTCCTTGAAGATGGGATCGGGCTTGCGCGTCGTCAGAGTCGAGAGCGTGCTGAACGAGCGATACCAGCGAACGCTGTCGCGCGGCCCGAGCAGATCGTCGAGCAGGTCGGCCTCGCTGGCCGCGCCTTGCCGGTAGCCGTCGAGCAACACATCCAGAGCGGGCCGATTGCGCGGCACACCAGGAGCGGGCTGGTCGTGCCAGTGCAGCAGTTGCCAGCGGCGCAGTTTCTGGGTGTCGCTCCAGTCGATGCGCAGTTCGTCCGCCTTCTCCAGCCAGCACTTGAACGGATCGAAGTCGCGCCAGTCGGCTCGCGAGTCGTTCCGCTTCGGGATGCGTTTCCGTTCCTTCTCGGGGACCATCGCGTAGATGGACTCGGTCGCGTCGAGCAGCCAGTCGAGCGACGCCGGCGCGGGATGAAGCCGCAGCAGCCACTCGATCAGCTCCTTCACAGGGTTCTCATAGCGAAGTTTCGGCGGCTTGAGCGTTCCGAGGACGGCGGCCATGAGCGGCTTGAAGGCCGAACGTTTCGACATGGCCTGCCACTCGTCCCAGTCGTAGTCCGCCGCCTCGACCAGGATTGACGCCCGCAGCAGTTCCAGCCCGTCCGCGTCGCGCTGTTTCTTCGGGCGGTTGGCGTACCACTCCTCCCAGACCTCGCGCAGCGGCAGTTTCTTCACTTCGTCCGCGATCGGCTTGCTCTTGTCGCAACTGGGGAAGCCATAGTTGCCCAGCAGCAGTTCTTGCGGTTCGCCGCCGCGTTCGATTGTCAGCGGCTCATCGCGGTGCTGATGGATGAGAGCGTCCAAACCCTTGAGGATCTCGACCGCCGCCTCGGTCAGAAAGTGGACCTTGCGGACTGAGGGTTCAATCGCCGGCGTCAGCTTCGCGGGATCGAGCAGGCCAAGAGCGTTGTCGAGAGTGTACTTGCCGCGCTCGGTGTCGAGGATGCTTTCGAGCTGGTCGATCTCCTCATCGCTCAGTTTGGTGTTGTCGCTCTGATACTTCCGGGCGCGCTCGCGGCACGCCTCGATCTTCTTGTTGCTCTCGACCTGCAGCCGGAGCATTTCGAGGCCCGCCAGACGCCGATTCGCATTCTTCGTCCCCAGGAGCCGCTCGGTCGTCGCCTCGATGGACTCGGCCGGCTGTTTCAGCAGCATCGTCAGCACGGCCCGGCGGACGTCGCTGGCCTTGCGCTTGAGGACGTCTTCGAGAGCGAGTCCTTCCTCCGGGGTGATCTTCACCTTCTTGAGCGATTCGAGGGCGACCCGGCGGACGGCGCTATCGCGGTCGTTGACGAGATTGAACATCGTCTGGCGCGACTCGGCGTCCCAGTTCTTCATCTTGCCGAGCCGCGCGGCCACCTGATAGCGCCCCCGGAAGCTGAATCTCGTCAAGTAGGGCAGCAGCTTCTTGAGGGGTTGTTTGCCGAGGCAATCGACGAGTTGATCGGCGACGGCGCTGGGCTGAACGGACACTTCCGCCCACGGCCAGACCAGCGGCTTGAGCGCCGGCGGCTTCTCGGGCAGCCGTGCCAGCAGCTTCTCGGCCAGCGCGAACCGCTGCTCGGGCGTTCCGGCATGGCCCTTGAAGATGGCGGTCTCTTCGTCGTCGGCAATGCCGGGCAGCGCCCAGAAGGCCGTCATGGCGATGCGCAGGTCCGTGTCATCGATGGCTTCCAGCAGGGCCGGCGTCGCGGCGGGATGATGCAGACGGGCCAGGAGCGACACGGCCCCAAAGCGCCGTTCGAGTCCCTTGTCGCCGAGCAGTTCGCGGGCCGGCTCGACTGCGCGGGCGGCATCCTCGAAGGCCAGGGTCCACAGGGCGAGAAAGACCGCCTCGCCATCGCCCTTCGCCAGCGCCTGCTTTCGCGCCTCGGCATCCGTCATGTAACTGTGAACTTTTTCGAGAGTCTGGCTGATGACGCGCGGCGTGGCCGAATCCCAGTTCAGAGCGAACCAGACATCGACGGCGCGAACGACGGAACTGAAGCGAATGAGGTTCTGGTCGAGGATCAGCTTGAGCATTCGCTGAAAAGCCTGCGGATGGGCCTCGTCGATGCTTTCGAGGATAGCCTGGCGCAGTCCCTCCTGACGCTGGGCGGCGAGGAGCATCTTCTCCATGAAATCCCAGCCGTCGGGGCGCGAGGCGACGAGCAGGGCGCGGGTGACGTGCCGGCCCATTGCTCCTGTTTCATGCTCTCCCTTGGCGGAGTCCTTGAGGATCTCGAAGATCTCATCGCCTGCCGGCCCGCCGTGATCGATGACGGCGGCAAGGAGGTAGCCAACCTCGTCCGCGCCGCCGTAGCCACTGATGTAGGGGGCCCAGGCGGCGACCCACTTCGGCGTGAGGACGTCGCTCTGAAACTCCGCGACTTCGCCGATGAGCGACATGAGCCAGCTTTCGCGTCGCGAACGGGTGAGGGCCGGATCGTGAGGCGCGCGGAATGCCTTGCGTGCGTAGCCAGCCTGGTAGGGCAGGCCCTGGAAGAGTTGCCAGGTCCACTCCATTGCCTCGGCGAGCTTCGGAAAGAGACAGGTGAAGACGCGCAGCCGATCGCGGGCGGAGCCTTCGTCGAGGATGCGAATCGCCCGGGTCTGGGCCAGGGATCGCTTCATGTAGTTCGAGAAGTTGCCGCCCTTGGGGTTGCGGTTCAGCAGGGCGAGACCCGCGGCGGACAGTTCCTTGGGCAGCTTCTTCAGGGCGGCGATACGATGCCGGCCGCCGTCTTTGAGTTTGTACTGTTCGAGTTGTTCGCGGGCCTTGTCGGGGTGCAGCATGGCTCAACCTCCCGCCAGCATGGTGAGACGGACGAACGTGACACGGCTGTCGTCCTTGAGGTACACCTGTTGATCGAGTTGTTTCTGTTCTTGCTCGTCGAGGATGACGAGATAGAGACCGTCCTCGAAGGCTTCGAGGGCGACGGCGACGGCCCCTTCCTCATCGACGGGCTGGCGTTCGTTGCGTCCGCCGCTGTCGATCTTGCCGCGAACGACTCCCTGTTCGATGTCGCCGGCGGTGAGGGCGTGGAGCAGCTTGCGATCCTGCTGGCGCTGCTTGAAAGCAGCCACTTCGGAGCGGACGATGCGGCTGATGAGGTCGCGCAGAGTGAGGGAGCCACCGTCGCCAAGGTCCGGCGGAAACGGAATGGACCAATCCGCGAAGAGCGGCTTTTTCCGCCCCAGCGCCTTACCGCTGATCTGGATCATGAGAGGCAT
>JBBSDR010000553.1:0-5453 GCA_038240465.1 Gemmatales bacterium | reverse complement strand
TCGAGCCTGCGGCAGCAGCGCGGCATCCTGCTGTTCCGGCGGCAAATCGCCATGAAGCGGCAGCACCAGCACTCCCCGCTCGGCGACCAAGGCCAGAAGTCTCGCCGCCTGACGAATCTCTTGCAATCCCGGCAGAAAGGCGAGGATGTCGCCGTCGATCCGGTCCAGCAAGCGCTCGACAGCCGCCACAACATTCGCGGCACAGGATTCGTCGCGCGCGGGCGGTTCGTACACGATTTCGACCGGATGCAGCCGTCCCTCGCTGGTGATCGCGGGGCAGCCACCGAGATATTCAGCCACTTTCTCACTTTCGAGGGTTGCCGACATGACGACGATTCGCAACTCGGGCCGGACAGTCTGCTGCACGAGGCGGACGATGCCGAGGGCGAGATCGCTTTCGAGGCCGCGTTCGTGAAACTCATCGAACAGGACGACTCCGGCAGATTCGAGATAGGGATCATCGTGCAGCATCCGCAGCAGGATTCCCGGCGTGACGGCGAGGATGCGCGTGTCGGGACCGCACTGCCGATCGAAGCGAACGTGATAGCCGGCCAGGCCGCCGAGAGGAGTATCCAGTTCTTCGCTCATGCGCCGAGCCGCGGCGCGAGCGGCGAGGCGGCGTGGCTCAAGCAGCAGCAGGCGTCCGGGGACCAGGTCGAGCAGCGCCGGCGGCACGCGCGTCGTCTTGCCCGCGCCGGTCGGAGCGCGCAGCACGACGGACGATTGCTGGCGGAGGGCCGCGAGCAATGCCGGCAGGACGTCATCGATTGGTAGGGGCAGCCGCTTCACGCGGATAGTGTACGGGCTGTTTCGCTGCCTGTGGCTTCGCGGTTTCGAGATGCTCGCGGAGGATGCGGCGCACTTCCTGTACGGCCAGCGGATGGCGATGGACCTGCGTATGTTCGGCCGGAACGATCAGTTCGGAATCGACGTCCGCGAGGTGCGCGCTGCTGTAGGGAACCACGCCGTCGCCCTTCTCGTGCCGTGCGCCGGACAACAGCTTTTCCAGCCAAACCCGCTTCGTCGGCGGCGCGATGCCGATGATCGAGTGGAAGTGAACGCTCTCCGGTTTGGGCCGGGATGCCAGCAACTCCAGGGCCGGTGCGCCGGGAGCGAGCAGATCGAGACTGATCGACACTTTCTCGGGCTTGGCGCTGCCGCGATAGTCGGCCTCCACCTGCGTCAGGTCCGCCGTCAGGCTGACAAGGTCCTTGGGCAGATGGACGAAGTAGCGCAGGATGCGTCCCGGCAGAGAAGGACTCAGCTTCGAGCCATGATGCGGAGTGCCGAGGAAGACGACGCGCGTTACCGACGGATTTCGCTCAAAGTAGAAGACGCGCCGCAGTTCCTGTTTCCCTTCCGGACTGGCCTGTGCCTGGTCGAGCGGCTCATCGCTGGAGATGCGCCAGAAGTCATCGCCGCTGTCGGCCGTCAGCAGCCGTGAGACCAGCCCGCCCATGCTGTGGCCGAGCAGCACCATGTTGTCCAGGGCCGAATCCTTGCGCTGCGGATCGAGTCGCTCGCGCAGCCCTTGCAGCGAGTCGCGCAGGTTCGCCGCAGTGAACAGATAGGGATTGGCCGTCGGATAGAGGTAGAACCAGAACTGGTAGCGCTCGCGGATGCGTGGATCGGCCAGCAAGTCGTTGTAGAGCGGCGCCCACGTCTCGGGCGACGACAGCAAACCATGCACGAACAGGATCGGAATCTTGCCTGGCTGGTACGGCTCGACGAGATAGATGCCGGACAGCTTCTTGATGCTATCGGGCCGCAAAAAGCCCTTGAAACCGAACCTCTCGATGTCGGTCCGCCCGAGGAAGTAGGCAATCGGCGTCGTCAGGTCGGTCTCGAGCGGCGTCGTGACACCGCCGACATCAATGCCCTGGACGGCCAGCGGGTTGTACAGTTCGAGTCGTCCCGCCCGGCGCGTCTGGAGGGCGCCCAGTCCGCCGTTGAAGCGGAAGAAAGCGGTGACGGGGAAACTGACGTTGAGCGGATAGAGTCCGCGGTCCGGATCGGGTTCGGGAGGCTTTCGCGTGGCGATCAACGGCACACCCAGGCCGTAGGTCCGGGTCAGGTTGTCGAGTCCCTCGGGGCGATAGTCCTCGCACAGGAGCAGCGCGCCGAACTCCTCCGGCTTCCAGGTGAAGCCATGATGTGAAATGGACAGCGTGAAGGTGCTGCCATCGCGGGCCGGCACGGTCAGATCGCGGCCCGAGTTAAGGCGATCGACATTCTGAGCGGCCCGGATGCACTTGGCCAGGCCGGCGTTGTACAGTTCGCAAGCCAGGCGGAAGCGTGGATCAAAGGGCGAGGCACGGTTGTCGCCGAAGAGGTAGTGATAGGCGTAGCCGGCGCTGAGGTAGTAAAACGGCAGCGCATCGGCACAGTTGCACTTCTCGGTGCGCCGGCCGTGAAGATAGGCGATCTCGGCGAGGGCGAAGAGAATGTCCGGCTGAGGGTCTTTCTCCGCCAGGGCGTGAAGCTGGCGGATCGTGCCGGCGGCGTCGTGTGGATAGGTCTGGTCAAGGTTCCAGGCGCGCAGCGTTTGCAGGGTGCGGATGGAGATGGTATCGTCGGCGGCGCTCTGGCGAAAGGAGTCAAACAGTCTGGGCGCTGCGGAGCGCCGGACGCCGATGCCATTACAGCCGGCCGCGAGCAAGATCAGGAGGCAAACGCATCGGTTCATGGCGACAGGGAGCATAGCCGGCTGTCGCAGGGTGTCAATCCCGGTCCTCTTGCTTGTCGTTTCGCGCTCTTGCGGGTTCTGTCCTCGAAAGAGTTGTCACCGTTCCGGAGGCAGCTTCTGGGTCAGGTCCCAGACGAGGGCTGTGCTATCGTCGCTACCGCTGACCAATCGCTTGCCATCCGGAGAGAATGCGAGGCTGGTGATCGGTCCAAGATGGCCCCTCCACACTCTCAGTTCCTGTCCGGTCATCGTTTTGACGATCCGGATGGCGTCATCGGGACCTGCATAGGCGAGCAGGCGTCCGTCCGTCGAGAAGGCGACTGGCGTGCGCCACGGCGAGGCAGTGAATTTCCGCACTTCCTTGCCGGTTTGCAGGTCCCAGAGATAGACGGCCTTGTAAACCGACGTTGCCAGCATTCGGTTATCTGCCGACACGGCTAGCGCGGTTGTCGTATCGAGCTTGTCTGGAGCAATGATCGTCCGAATGAGCTTGCCGGTCGCCGCATCCCACACGCCATATCCAGTGGTCCTGCTGCCTCGGTCTTTGATCTCATGGCTTGCGGCCTGGATCAGCAAGGAGCCATCCGGGGAAAATGCGCTCACGTCCCAGGTCGATACCTTGATCCCGGCGACAGGAGCGAGAGCGAGGTTTCGCGATTCCGTCTTCCGGACGATGTCTCGCAGCCGGAGCGTGCCTCCGCTGGCGAGCAGGATCATCTTGCCATCAGCAAGGAAATGCCAGGCAGCGGTGTATCGGTTCTCTTTTTCTTTCCAGAGTGAGAGTTCTTTTCCGTAGGTGTCCCAGAGGGCAACCCCTCCTTCTCCCATGCAATCGAGGGTGGCTACGAATTTTCCCTCCCGCGAGAACCCTGCCTCGCCAGCACGGTAAACGACATCGTCCGGTGGGTGCAGGTCGATTTCTCGTAGAACTTCGCCGGTTTGGCCATTCCAGAGCCGTAAATGATGCCCGTCGCCGGTGGTGGCTACGGTCTGGCTGTCCGGAGCGAAGGCAACACAATGGACGATTTGGCGATGGCCGGCCCGCGGTTGAATCTCCTTGTAAGTCCGGGCATCGATCAGGCGGAACGCTCGTCCTCCGCTCCAGACAGCCAGCATTTTGCCATCTGGCGAGACGGCCGCGATGCAGCCGTCGATTGTGGCTGGTTGCTTGCCGGTCGCCAGGTCGAGGACAATCGTCTGCTCTGGGAAGACCGGCACAAGCAGCGATTTGCCATCTTGGGAGAAAAGCGGTACCCCCCAGGGATCTCCAAGGTCTTCCGGACGAAGGATGTCTCGGCCGGTATCCACATTCGTTACGGAAACGGACGAAGAACTGAGGATCTGATATTTCCAGTACGAGACGAGGATCTTTCCGTCCGGACTCAGGGTTGCCAGGTGTCCGGACGCCTCACGCAGCATATTTCCTGTCTTCACGTCCCAAACTCTGGATTTCATGTCTCCACAGCCAGCGGCCAATCGCTTGCCATCTCGCGAAAAACTGAGCGAGTTGAAACCGCGTTCATCGGGTTTTCCGAGGCGTATTTGCAGTTTGCCGGTTTCCACGTCCAGGATCGCGACCTGCCCCTTGTCCTCAACCGCAATCACCTTGCCGTCAGGTGAGAAAGCTGCGGCATGGACAACTCCCTTATTCGTGGAGAGCTTGCGGACGAGGTTACCGGACGCCACCTCGACCAGTTTCACACCGTTCTCAGTTCGCGCTGCCGCCAGTTTGCCATCCGGAGCCAGATCAAGCCACGTCCCCTGATTCTCCAGCCGTCGTGTTTCTTTTCCGTCCGGGATGCTCCAGAAATACACTCGATCGTCTGATGTGATTAGCGTTTTACTGTCCGGGGTGAAGAAGACGCTCTCGACCATGGATTCCCAACTGCTGCCGGGGTGCCGAAATCGAACGGTGCCCAGCCGTGCGACGGCGGCGGACGGCAGCGTGTCGCCATACCGATCCTTCCGAGGAGGCTCGGCGCATGTCAATTTCTCGATTGGAAGACTCAAACCGAGGCTCAGCAACAGAATTCGCGCCACTGTCTCTCTCCATGTGTTGACACCCGCTTCCCCGTCCACCAGTTTACCAGATTGAATCGCTCTCCCCAATCGAGTACGAATGGCAGACGAAGACATTGGAAATGGGCCTACAGGAAGGTACAATCGCGAAGAATTGGGGTGATTCAATGGCGACGGCCAGTGTCCGGATTGCCCTTCCCCGGGCTGTAGGTGTTCTCCGTGCAGGCTGTCCGGGAGATCACGATTCGACTTAACGAGGGAGAAGAGCCATGATGCCTTACCATCGCCGCCACCTCGACGACGCCCAGGTTCACCATCGTTGGATCGACCCCCGCCTTCACACTGTCCACATGGCGGATGTACGGGAATACCTGCTGCGAAAGTGCTGGAAGGAAGTGACGACTGACCTGCCCTGGGTGTTCATGTTCCAGGAGCCAACCGTTTGCGCGGACGCGCCACTCTATCAGTGGTTCCCCGATTCCGAGGATCGGCGCGACTATTACCAGGCGCTTTACGAACTGCTGGCCGCTCTCGCTGAAATGGAGGACCGCTACGCGGGAGACATCCTCACCGAGATTCTTGACCGTTCACCCAGGGCCATCTCGTCTCCCAACGGTCCTCGAACGCCGGCAAGAGAGTGGATCACCCTCGCCACCGCCCGGCTTGTCCGGGCGGAGCGCTGTTTGGCAACCAGAGAGGGGCGACGGTGCCTTCGCCGCCGCCCGGCTTGTCCGGGCGGAGCGCTGTT
>JBBSDR010000552.1:0-5458 GCA_038240465.1 Gemmatales bacterium | reverse complement strand
CGGGTGATGGTCAATCGCGTCTGGCACTATCACTTCGGCAAGGGACTGGCGGCGATGCCGAACGACTTCGGCTTCAACGGCGGCCGACCGACGCATCCCGAACTGCTCGACTGGCTGGCCAGCGAGTTCGTTCGTTCCGGATGGAGCGTCAAGCATCTGCATCGTCTGATCGTGACGTCGAGCGCCTATCGCCAGTCGTCGCGCTTCGACGCGAAGGCGGCGAGCGTTGATGCCGACAACCGCTGGTTGTGGCGTTTTCCGCCGCGGCGACTGGAGGGCGAGGCGGTGCGCGACGCGATGCTGGCCGTCAGCGGCGAGTTAAACCTGACGATGGGCGGCCCGAGTTTTCGGCCCTTCAAGGTGCGTGTGTTCAACTCGAACTTCTACGATCTGCTCGATCCCGAGGGAACGGAGTATCAACGACGGACGGTGTATCGAATGAACGTCGGCTCGGCGAAGAGTCCGCTGCTGGAGGCGTTCGACTGTCCGGACCCCTCGGTGAAGACGCCGCAGCGCGGCTCGACGACGACTCCCTTGCAGGCCCTGGGACTGATGAACGGCTCCTTTGTGCTGCGTCAAGCCAGGCACCTTGCCGGGCGTGTGACAAACGAGGCTGGCCGCGACACGGATCGGCAAGTCGAGGCGGCGTATCGGCTGGCGTTTGGCCGTTCGGCGACGACGGCGGAGAAGGCCGTCGCCGTGAAGTTGGTGCGCGAACACGGGTTGGAGAGCCTGTGCTGGGTGCTGCTGAACGCGAGTGAGTTTCTGTATCTGCGGTGAGAAGTTATCCTTGGCGCGGGTTCGTTTGGTTTTGGATAGCCGCGACACGATAACGCCGGACGCGGCCCGCTATCCCCCTGGAGAGGGAATACTCCTGGTTCAAGCGCCGAACCAGGAGGACCTGACAACAGACCGTTATTGAAAGTCCCCTCCCTCAGGGGCGCTTCGACAGGGGGACGTACGGCACGTCGTGCTTGCCGACGAAAACCTGCTCCGGACGATAAATGCGATTGTTCTTCAACTGCTCCAGCCAGTGCGCCAGCCAGCCGACGACGCGCGCGATGGCGAAGATCGGCGTGAACAGGTCGCGCTCGATGCCAAGCGAATCGTAGACGATGCCGGAATAGAAATCGACGTTGGGATAGATGCCCTTCGGCCCCAGCAGTCCGGCCGCGACCTTTTCCATCTCCGTCGCGATGTCGTAGCGCTTCGGCCTGCTCGTCTCGCTGAAGACGTGTTCCGCCAGTTCCTGCAACACCGTCGCCCGCGGGTCCTTCACCTTGTAGACGCGATGACCCATGCCCATGATCTTCTTCTTCTTGGCCACCGCATTCTCGAGCCAGGGCCGGGCGTTCTCGATCGAGGCGATCTCGTCGAGCATGTCGAGGACTTCCTCGTTCGCTCCGCCATGCAGCGGCCCCGTCAGCGTGCCGATGGCGGCCGCGATCACCGAGAAGGGATCGGCCAGCGTCGAACCCGTCACGCGAGCGCTGAACGTCGAGGCATTCATCGTATGCTCGGCATGCAGGATCAGGCAGGCATCCAGCACCCGCGCCACGGCTGGCGACGGTATGTTCTCGAACAGCATCCAGTAGAAGTTGGACGCATGGTCGAGGTCGTCGCGCGGCTGCAATGCCTCGTCGCCGTGCCGCATCCGATGAAACGCGGCCACGACGGTCGGCAACTTCGCGATCAGTCGAACGACCGACTCCCAGTTGCACTGCTGATCGAAAACGTCGCGCGATGGATAGAACATGCCCATTGCCGCAACGGCCGTCTGCAGGGCATCCATCGGATGGCCCGATTCGGGCAGGCACTTCATCAGATCGACCAGGCGATACTTGATCCGGCGATGATGGGTCAACTCGTCCTTGAAGTTGATCAGCTCGCGCTGGCTGGGCAGATCGCCCTTGAGCAGCAGCCAGCAGGTCTCTTCAAACGTGCTTTCGCGGGCCAGCGTCTCGGCGGGGATGCCGCGATACTCCAGACGGGCGCGCTGGCCGTCGATGAAGCTGATCGCGGACTCCGCGACCGGCACATCCGCAAGTCCAGGACGAATCTCCAACTGGCTCATGATCACTACCAGGGTACGGGGTGAGGATGCGCACCGTGTGCCGGACACGTCCTTTATTATGCGAACTCGTGCCGTCCGGAGCAATTCACTCCACCGGATGGGGCTGCAATCCGACGGCGACACGCACCAACTCCATCGTCTTGCGCGCCTCCGCGCGCGCCTTCCGCGCGCCCTGGCGCAGCACTTCTTCGATGTGGCCGCGATCGGCGTCGAGCTGCTTGCGCTTCTGGCGGGCGCTCTCGAAATAAGCGTTGATCTTGTCGAGCAGCAGCTTCTTCGCGTCGCCGTAGCCCATGCCGCCGGCCCGGTAGCGCTGCTCCAGGGCGGCGCGCTCTTCCGCCGTGGCGAACAGGCTGTAGAGGGCGAAGACGTTGCACGTCTCGGGCGTCTTCGCGTCCTCGATTGTCTTGGCGTCAGTGACGATGCTCATCACCCGCTTCTTGAGCGCATTGCCTTCCGCGAACAGGTCGATGGTGTTGCCATACGACTTCGACATCTTGTTCCCATCGACGCCCGGCACCCTGGCGCCGGCATCGAGGCGATGGTTCGGAATGGGGAAGACCTCGCCGAAGGCACGGTTGAATCGCTGGGCCATGTCGCGCGTCATCTCGATGTGCTGCACCTGGTCCTGGCCGACCGGCACGACGTTCGAGCGATAGATGAGAATGTCGGCCGCCATCAGCACCGGATAGTAGAACAGGCCGACGCTGGCCTCGATACCCTTCTCGATCTTGTCCTTGAACGACACCGCGCGTTCGAGCAGGCCCATCTGCGTGACCGTACTCAGGACCCAGGCTAACTCGGTCACTTCCGGCACGTCGGACTGGCGGAAGAAGGCGACCTTGTCGGGATCGAGTCCCAGGGCGAGGTAGTCCAGGGCGACGTCGCGGATGTATTCCCTCTGCAGATCGGCCGCACGGAGGGGCTTGGGCGCCGATCCGCTCAGCTTCTCGGCCGTGTCGCGGATGGTTGTCAGCGAGTGGTAGTCGGCGATGAAGTAGAAGCAATCGCCCTCGTCCTGCAAGGCGATGTGCTGCTTGACGGCGCCGAAATAGTTGCCGAGGTGCAGCCTGCCGGACGGCTGGACGCCGCTGAGGATGCGTTTGCGTGTCGGTGCGTCGGCCATCGCTGATCCCTCCCCTTCTTCTGACAGTTGTAGCAGCAAAGGCGTTCGCTGTCGCGGGTTGTGTTCCTTTGTTCATGAAAAGTTGGAGTCGGCGAGGATTGCACTGGCAGGGGAGGGAGGCGATCCCTATCATTTTCCGAATCACGGGTGCCAGAGCGAGAGGAGACCGCGACCGTTTCGACGTTTTCGCTGGGTCTTCTTGTGCCCCTATCAATCTGCAAGGAGGAACCGTGAATCATCCCGACAATCACCACCCCCACGCCCACTCTCACTCGACAGCGCCTCATGAAGCGCCGTCGTCCATCGCGACGGAGGATGCTGCGCCAGCGCCGCCGCACTCTCCGGCTCCATCAGCGGACGGACCAGCCGGCGAGGCGGAGCGTAATCATCAGCGGGCGTATCTGCTCCTGCAGGTGATGGAGGCGCCCGAGCATCAGTTGGCCAAGGGCAAGGCCAACCGCTTTCCGCGGGCGGCCGCGCGGGAACTGGATCTGACACCGACGCTCGCCAACACGCTGCGCGACGAGATGGTCGAGGAGGGTCTTCTCAAGACGCTGAAGAAGTCCGGCAGCATCGTCTACGAACTGACGGACCAGGGCAAGACCGTGCTGGCAACGCTGGAGCAGAAGCCGGTGCCGGAGGGCCGCAAGCCGGTGCGCGAGGGGCCGGTGACCGACGATGTGCGTCTGCACCGCAAGACGTTCCTGCTGTTTCAGTTGTTCGAGGCGGCGGAGCATACGCTGGAACAGAAGGAAGCGAATCGTTTCCGCGAGCCGGGGCGAAAGTTCCTGTCGCTGAGCGCCAACACCGCGAACAAGTTGCGCAAGGAGATGGCCGACCAGGGCCTGATCCGCATGACGCGTGATGGCCGCAACGCCACCTACACGCTGACGACGGCCGGCCTGGAGTTCCTCGGTGCCGGCAGCAGTTTCCCCGAGACGGAGTTCGCTCTCAATGGCCGGGTGCTGAACGAACTGCTCGAGGCCGCTCGCGAGTCGGCGCGCCAATTCCAGACGCCCGAGACGACGCTCCAACCGGAGACGGAACGGGAGCCAGTCGAGACGACGGCGTGATTGATAATTGATGATTGATGATTGTCGATTTTCTACTGCTTTCCAATCGACAATCATCAATCATCAATCGCAAATCAGCGAGCGAACTCCGCCCACTTCTCCTTCATGAATCGAATGCCCTGCGTGTAGACTTCGACATCGACCGGGAACAGGTCGCGCCAGACCTTCGTCGCCGCCGCCAGGTCCGGCAGCGCCCGTCCGAACGCCTCGATCACCAGCCAGCCGTCGTAGCCCACTTCGCGCAATGCCTTGAAGGTCTCGTCCCAGTGAACGTGGCCGGTGCCTGGCGTGCCGCGATCGTTCTCGCTGATGTGGACGTGGACGACGACGTCGGCCACCGCCTTGATCGTCGCGGGAAGGTCCTTCTCCTCGATGTTGGCGTGAAACGTGTCGTACATCATGCGGAAGTTGGGATGATTGACGCGCTGCACGAACGCCTTGGTATCGCGGGCCGTCGTCAGGAAGTAGCACTCGAAGCGATTGAGATACTCGGCCGCCAGCATCACCTTGTGTGACTTCGCGAACTCGGCCGACTTGCGCATCACGTCCGCGCCCCAGTTCAGTTCATCGGCCGTCGGTCCCTGTCCGGAGAACTTGCCGATGGCGGAGTGATAGGGGCCACAGATCTTGTCGCCGCCGAGGATCGCCGTCATCTCGATAGCCCACTTGTGATGCTCGTGACCCTTCTGGCGCACGGCCGGGTCGGGATCGATTGGATTGGCGTCGGGCGTGCAGATGGTGACCGTGGTGCAGCCGAGACCGTTCTTGTCCAGTTCCTGGCGCACCTTCTTGTAGTGCGCGGCCTCACCGCCGAACAGCGGCAGTTCGACGCCATCGAAGCCAGCCGCCTTGAGTTTGGCCAGCAGAGGGAAATGCTCCTCGGCGACGTGTGTCGTCCACAGCAGCAGGTTCATGCCCGTCTTCACGATGTTGCTCCTGATTGACCCGCGAAGTGATCTGGTGTATAGTAACATTCGTTTCATTCCACTGCTCTCACACCCCCCGTGGGGCGCGGTCGCGTGGAAGGTGCGCTTCGATGAGACGTATTGTGGGACCGGACGAAGCGAAAGCAAGCATCGATTCTCGGTCCGTGGTGCAGGCGGCTCGCTTGCTGTTCTGTCTTACCGTGGTGCAGGCGGCTCGCCTGCTCTTCTGTCTTACCGTGGTGCAGGCGGCTCGCCTGCT
>JBBSDR010000551.1:0-5462 GCA_038240465.1 Gemmatales bacterium | reverse complement strand
TAAATCCAAGCGCCGACGTAAGCAATAATCGTTACGGGTAATATGTGTGTTACCAATCAAAGTCAGCTCAAGTGATCATTAGAGAATAATTCTGTCGGTTTCAGCGTGAACGGATACACAACTCGTTGCACCTGACTGCGGCGGTTATGCAGCGGAGGAGCAATGCCCGAGAGATGGATCGGCGTCAGCGTCACAGTCACACGGTTTGTGAGTGACTATCAGCCGGGGATCGTCGAAGCGGAGCTCTGTGACGCTCACGGTGAGTGCTTGCGGTTCGTCGACAAACAACCGTTCTTCGGGCGCGACGATTTGGGCGCCGATGATTCCTATCCACAAGCGGGCGTAATGCTATGTTGGGTGTGCGGACGCCGGCTGGACTCGGCAGGCCGGGAGTTGATCCGCGTGGAACTCTATGGTGAGGGAATCGAGGTCGAGGTCCGCGCCGAGGCACTCGTCGAAGGCACGTACAACAGCAGCGCCCAGCTGCCTTGGAATGGTCTCGCCGAACCAAACGCGACCTAGGCGAAGCTTCCGCCGTTCGGCCGCTGCATAACCAGCCGTTGCACCTGACCGAGGCGGCATTCCGGTGTTTCTGAGTTCAACGTCTCACCAGCCGCCGCGGCAGGTGAACGGTGTCGTTAGCCGTGAGGAGGGCATCGGGTGTGGCAAGCTGGCGGCGCAAAGTGCTGGCTTTATTTCCGGACCTGCGGCTTGACGTCCAGCGGCCAGACTTCAGCATCTACATGGTCTTCTTCGACCTGTTGCCCCGCGTTCGAGAGGCCCACCAAGACGGCGACACTGAAACCCTTCGGCGAATCTACGGATTCGCCGAGTGGTGCTTCGAGCAGAAGGCCAAGGACCTGTGGAACGCCGCTGGGGTGGCGTTCTACGAGCACCTTTTCGATAGCCACCGGTCGCTGTGGCCGGAATTCGTCCGGTGGCTGTCGCCGCGGGTGGTCGAGGGGTGCATGGGTCTGTGGGAGTGGCGGCTGTCGGAGGGAGAGTTGGCAGTGGTGCGGCGACTGTTCGCCGAGTGCCGGAAGCCGCTGCACCAAGAGGCACGGCTAACCAACGGCTGAAGCTGACGGGGCCGCCATCCTGGTTTTCCTACCTTCCGAGCCTTTGTACGGCTGGCCGGCAACCCTCTCCCGCGGAGATGATGCGGATGGACCTGGAGGCCGCCGGCATCCCCTACGCCGTCGAGGGACCGGACGGCCGCTCTACGCCGACTTCCAAGCCCTCCGGCATTCCTACCTGACTCTGCTCGGCCGGGGAGGGGTTGACCTGCGGACGTGCCAGGAACTCGCGGGACATTCGACGCCGATGCTGACCGCTCGCTACTCGCACCGCCGGCTCTACGATCTGGCCGGCGCTGTTGAGAACCTGCCCTCGCTGCTTCCTTCCCCTGTCGATGGGAGCGCGGTCGCCGTGATGAAGGCAACCGGCACGGAGGGGCGAAAAGTTTGCACGCAGTTTGCACGCGGCCCTGCCCGCGAGGGGCATCAGCAGTCATCGGCTGACATTCAGTCTACCGAAAACGAGGAAGTGACTGCGTTGACGCAACCCCTTGCTGTGTCATCGGATGACACTTCCAAGCATCAGCAGTCATCGACTGACGCGGACACGTCGGCGCGAACCAAAAGCAGCGATTCCCGGTCTTCCAAACAGGGTGTGCGGGTTCGACTCCCGCCAGGCGCTCTGAGCAGGAGGTGGAGCAGCGGTCGCTCGCCAGTTTTGGGAACTGGTCCAGGTGGGTTCGACTCCCACTCTCCTGATTGACGATGGGATGTAGCTCAAAGGTAGAGCGGGGAGCTGTTAACTCCAAGGTTGCAGGTTCAAGTCCTGCCATCCCAGCTTGACATTTCTCGACTTTTCCAGTCCTCCCCTGACGCGCCGGCAGCGCGACGGGCCAAAGTTTCCGCTTCACTCCTATTGCTGCCGCTCCCGGCCTATCCAGGTCGGGACCGCTCGGGCCTTTGAACCATTTGTTCACGTCCGTCGCTTGAATTCACACAAAATTCACTTGCGTCCCGGGCCATGCGGCTCGACAATCTGCCCAGCATTTCACGCCCGACGTCGCGACAGACAGGCTGATCGCCATTCCCGGGCAAGGAATGCGCGTCGCCCCGCGTTGCTCTCCCGTTCCGATTCACGAAGGAGGATGCCGATGAACGCTCGAAGAATGCCCCTTGTCGTTGCTGCCGTGCTGGCGGCCATCTGCCTGTCCGGGCGCCGAGTTGAAGCCTGGGGAGTCGAAGGCCATGTGATCGTCGCTCGAATCGCCGAACTGAACCTCAGCGACAAGGCAAAACAGGCGATCGCGGGCCTGCTGCCGGACATGGGGTTCTCCAATTCCACGTCCATCTCGGACACGGCCTTCGTGAGCTATGCGGACATGGTGAAGCACAACTCCAATTTTCCGCAATACAAGACCTCTCCTCCCTGGCACTTCGTGGACATCCCGGTTGAGCCAAAGACCGACTACGATCCGGCCATCCACTGCAAGGACCAACAATGTGCGCTTGAGAGGATCGAGCAATTCAAGAAAGTCCTCGCCGACAAGACGCAGCCGAAGAAGAAACGGCAGGAGGCCCTGCTGTTCCTCGTCCACCTCGTCGGCGATCTCGCCCAGCCGCTGCACTGCGCCACCCGCGGCGACAACGGCGGCAACGGACTCAAGGTGTCCTACCTGGGGAATGATGGGCATCATCTCAACCTGCACGCCGTCTGGGACATCAACCTTGTCCGTGAGAATTTGGTGTCGTTCGATCCCATGAAGACCGCCGCGTCGTTCAACGACAGTATCAAGGACGAGGAGCGTCAGGAATGGGCGAAGAAGGGAACGAAAGAATGGATGATGGAGTCCTACGAACTGGCACGGACCAAGGCTTACAGAAAAGCCGATGGGGATACCTCGTTGCCGAAGGTCGGCACGGTAGATTTGGACGAAACCTACGTCAAACAGAATCGCGACGTGGTTGCCCTGCAGCTCAAAAAGGGCGGCATCAGGTTGGCGAAAGTCCTCAACGATGCACTCACGCCGACTGCTCCCTGACTGACGCTCCGTCCTTCCGGCACGTTCCTGGACAGCAGGCCGCGGGAGAAATTGTGTTTCGGTCCTTCGGTCGATCCAGACGGCTCTCCATAGACTAACCGGGTGCCGGCCCGGCGCGGGGAGGACGAGCAATGGGGTTACCGCCAAAAGGTGAGATCACGGCCCGGGTCATGGTGGCCCGTGCCTGCGGCTGCCTGTGTGAATTCCAGCATTACGCCGTGGACAAGTATCGGGCGCAGCGGCTGGCCAAGTTCCAGCAGAGCCGCTGCCCGGCCTGTGTGGCCAAGCTTGTCGAAGAGCAGCGGCAGGCCGCTCCGCTTCCGAAAGCCGAGGCGATCAAGCTGCTGCCGCCCGGGACGCAGGTGTCCCTGGGCATCCGTCCGGATGGCTCCTGGGCTGGCAAGCTGGCCGCTGGCGGCAGGGTCGTCGAAACGACCGGCACAAACGGGGCCGGGCCGCAGGCGGTCGTCGGCGAACTCGCCAGACTCTGGCTGGCTGCCGGCGAGGGAGAGCAGGAGCCAGGCTGACCGAAGCGAACCATTCGTTCAGACGCCGCTGTACCGGCAGCTTGTCTTGTCCCGGAGGGTCGAGGGCCTGGTCGCTTCTGGACTCAAGCGAACTTGATCTTGATGTGATACCGACAGCACGTCCGGCCAGGAGACACGTTCTCTCGTGACGCGGTAGAAGAGCGTGCCAGGGGCAGGGGTCTGGAGCATGGAGAATCCGCCGCCAGGAAGGATCAAGAATCGGCTTGCCCTGGTCTCAGGTAGGCAATGAGGCACGCAAGCCAGGAAGAACCTCCCTCGGCGATGCGCTCGGCCGGCCGATCGAACTGGTCCCCGAGGGCAAGCCGATCCGTCAGCTTGTGAGTTGAGGTTGGCTTCGAGAAGGTTCGCGTCATGCTGACCGATGCGCCGGTGACTCCGGCGCATCGTTTCGTTTCACGCCGCGATCACGACTTGCCCAGAATGCGCCCTGAAGGCTTGTGTCCTGGCTCGTGTGGTTGCCCATCCGGAGGTAATCTATGAGGACAGACGATTTTCTCAGGATGCTTGGACGCACGACCTCGAGAGCCTGCTCGTGGTGGCGGCCATCAAGGCTTCACGGGATGCCGACGCTGCCGCGAATGCAGAACTGTATACGAACTGGCAGCACGTCAAGGATTGGAATGAACAGTCACGCTACTTGCAGAAGACGCAGGCACAAGCAGAACGCCTCTTCGAGGCCGTGACCCATCCTGCAAATGGGGTGATGCAATGGATCAAGTTCCGCTGGTAATGAATGAGATCGACGCTGGCAGCGAGTTCCTCCGACGACTGAACCAGTTCCGGCACGTCAGGGCCGCTTACTGGCTGCGTGGCGCCGAGGACGGTGAGCGGTATTTGCATGTCGCGCTCGAGGGGCTGACCGATCAGAACATCGATGTCGCTTACGGGGAAGTTCTGCGCATCGCCAGCGAAATGAAAGATCACTATATCGACCCCTTCCCAGTCAAAATCCTGCGGGTCGAAGAACCGGTTGTTCAGGCAGTCGTGGACATTTACCGCCGTTTCCCGGGGCGCATTCCGACCAGGTTCAACGGCCCAGTACTCGGCGGTGTTCCCGTTGCCGAGGTCTACATTTACCCTCAGTTCGCGGCGAAGCCTTAGGCGGCTGGCACTCAGCCCACGATGACGTGGAGCCTGAAGTGCAAGCCCGTTCGTCAAAGACCGCCGTGGCACTCTCTGAACTGAATGCAACTTCCCCTCGCCTCCGCTCCATTCGCGAAAGGGCCGAGAAGCACCTTCTGATCTCGGCGCGCAGAGCGGACGTTTTTTCCCGACCGGGGAGTGTGGGAGAGGTGAAATGAAACGCATTTTTCCTCTCCTCATGATACGGGACATCAGTTCACATAACAAGAGCATCTGAAGGACAGACCAGCAGCGCTGGCCGGATGGGTGCGTGTCGAAGCAAGGAGAGTCCCGTTGCAGGTGCGGCACTGGATTTTCGCGCTGGGGTTCTTTTTTCTTGACACTCTGAGGCACTCCCTTCATAGTTATATCTCATCCCGCCTTGCGGATCGCGCCCGACTGGACGATCTGTCGCTTGCCCTCCGTTGAAGAGACCTCGATGAGCAAATACCTGCACTCCGCCGTTTTTCGCGTCGTTTTGCTCCTGATGGTGCTGGCTGCCGGGCCGGTCCTCGTCCGCTCGCAGGACAAGAAGGACGACAAGGAACCGCCGCGCGGCAACCTCATCGAGGACAAAACCGCCCGCAAACTCCTCGAAGCCGGCGACGACCGCATTGCCGCCAACGAGACCACCAAGGCCGTCGAGGTCTGGCAATCCATCATCGAACGCTATCCGCGCAGCAAGGTCCGCTTCGACGCGCACCTGCGCCTCGGCAATCACTACCTCGAACGCGAAC
>JBBSDR010000550.1:0-5467 GCA_038240465.1 Gemmatales bacterium | reverse complement strand
TTGGGGACAGCTTCCTCAATGCAGACCACGGAGAGTTCGTCGGCGGTGCGGGTGATGCTGAGGAAGGGGCCAGTCGCCCAGGCGGGGACTGCAGCATCGGCGGGGAGGCGACAGACGGCGTAGCGGTCGGGGAGGAGGGCGAGGGCCACCTGGAACCCTTTCTGTAACCCAGGGACAGAAGCGGTCACCTACCCGATGCCACCCTGCTCCCACTGTAACCCCTAGGTGTGTGTCCGAGTATTACCAATAGACGCAATTGCTTATTCCTACAATGTTTGTAACGAAAAACATGGGCGGCCTCGCCATGTGATCATCAGTTCACATAGCGAGAAAACGCCGGGTTTTCAGTGTTTTATCACCACCCTGGGATGTCTTCTATACGTCGTTGGCCTCCGATTGTTTCGACGTTAACCAGCTTTGCTATATACATAGAGTTATGTCAATGTTGTAATACTCGGACACACACCTAGCCCAAGTTCAATAGATGCTCAGCTAACTTTTGACGTATCAGCAGCTACAATAAGAGTTTGCTGCATTTTTTTGTAGTGTAGAACAACTGCCCCTGTAGTGTAGAAAATCGACGTAAGTCCTTAATTATCAACGAATCTTACCCCCAAAGTGTTGAACTTGGGCTAGAAAGGTTAAACCGGACAAGGGCGATAACCAGCGACAGTTGTAGAAACGAAGCAACCCCAAGCGCCGCTTGGGGTTGCTTAATGGGCGGCACAGGATTTGAACCTGTGACTTCCACCGTGTGAGGATGGCACTCTAATCACTTTTCGCTGGCTTTTTGTGGTGTTTGGGGTAAAATTTCCTTCGCGGACGCCTTTATTACCCCAAACTTTACCCCAGGCCACTTCCGGAGAAAATCATGCCGGTGGCAATCAAGGCTGGCACGTTCGAGGGCAACCCCCATTTTCGCTGGGTGAAGATGTTCCAGGGTGTCCGGCATCGAGTGACCTGCGAAGAACTTGG
This sequence comes from Gemmatales bacterium, assembly GCA_038240465.1. GTDB lineage: Bacteria > Planctomycetota > Planctomycetia > Gemmatales > Gemmataceae > JBBRIK01. Next base: position 4,492 of record JBBSDR010000550.1, on the reverse strand, counting down.
GCTTCCAAAGGAACTCTGGACGAAAGAAGGCTCCCGATCAGCGGCGAATTCGTGGTGGGAGCAGAAGCTGGCGACATTGAACGCGAACCCCGTGAAGGCCGCATTCGAGCGGCTTACCAACGTGCCGCCAGAAGAACTTCGCCGACGCATTTACGAGGGCGATTTAGCGAAGCAAATCGTCGCGGCAATGCCATTCTCGGAGGAGTACGCGCCAGAAATCGTTGACGAGGTAATCGGCATCGGCCCGCTGGAAACTGACGATCAACGCCTGCTCTACCTCGGCCAACTCAACAGCAACCAACCGCCCACAGAGAAGACCGTGCAAGCTCTCGCCAAGACGTGGGTGACCGCACGCCAGGACGAGGTAAGGGCCGGCATCCGCTCTGCGGATGGTGCCGACAACCTCCGCATCGCTCTTTCCCATTTCGAGACGTTCACCGGGCAAATCAAGCCAGTAACCGCTATCGACGCGGGCCTCTGGCAGAGATGGTACGTTCACTGCGCCGACATGATGAACAAGGAGGCATGGTCGAGCGACTATGCCAAGAAATGCTTCGGCACCGCACGGGCGTTCGTCCGCTGGCTCTGGGAGGCTGAGGTAATGGACTCCCTCCCTCGCAACCTGTCCAGCAAGAAGCACCGTTTCGAGAGTGAGGAGAAGGAACCCCCGACATTCGAGGTTGCCGAAGTGCGGAAGATTGTCGCGGCGGCAAGCGGGCGGCACCGCCTGCTCGTTCTGTTAATGCTCAACACTGGCGCGACCCAGAAAGACATTAGCGATCTGCGCAAGGACCAGATCGATCTGTCATCTGGCACGATCACACGCCGCCGCAGCAAGACCAGAAAGAAGAAGACGACGCCAAAAGTTTGCTACAAGCTGTGGCCTGAAACCCTGGAGCTACTCCGCGCACACCTAGCACCAGAGGGAGAGCGTGCGTTGCTCACTAAGAGCGGCCATCCGTGGGTGTGGAAACGTCTGGAGGGCGAGAAGCTGAAGAAAAGCGACAACGTGGCAACTGTCTTCAACAACCTCAAGAAGAAAATCGGCATGACTGGGAGCGACAAGAGCCTGAAAGTGTTCAGGAAGACGGCAGCAACCAAACTGAAGAGCAACACCCAGTATCGCGACCTGCGTTTCTTCTTCCTGGGTCATTCCGCCCGCAACCTCGCCGACAAGCATTACGCCGCTGAAAGTCAGACACTGCTGAACGAGGCAACCGATTGGCTGCGGCAGCAACTTCTTGGATAACCCCGAGGTGTTCCGTGATCAATGACCCGTCAATCACGCCTGCCGACCCACGATCTGGTCATGATCGGTCATTGTTCATGTCTCCGCTTCCAATCGCCTCCTGAAGGCGGATGCGTGCGGCCTGCCGGCGTCTCTTCACCATCCTCAGTCAGCAATCCAGCACCTGGGCCGCTTCTTCTTGTGTCAGGTCATGGATGAAGGTCAGATCAACGATGGCCTTCTCGTCCGCCGGCAGTGACTCAACCAGATCCTGAAGGCGGTCCTAAGCGACCGGCACTTCGGCGTCCTTGGCGGCATTCAGCAGCGGCCCTCCCACGTCGTCAACGGCCCTGCCGGCACCATCCGTGTCGTGATTCCAGTCAGCGAAGACGGCCCGAACCCGCCGACTCTTTCACATCTACACGATTTCCGAGACAGATCGACAGCGAGCGTGTGTCCAGGATTGCCGTAACCAGAGGACCATCGATGAGTGAAACGGAGAACCTGTCAAGCTGGCTGGACTCGGGCGAGCCGTACCGCTTCGTGTGGGACCGCTTGGGAGCGTGGGCTGATGACGAGTACGCCGGCCTTCTGGCTTCGCTGCAAACAGGTCCATACTGGCCGATGATTGAAGACGATGTCGTGAAGACGCTGGAGGAAGCAAAGAAGACCTACGTCGATCTCGAACGCTGAAAACTGCTGGGCGAAGGCCCGGCCTCGCCGAAACACGACGAAGTGTTCTTCTGATTCGCTGGTCACCAAGATCGCCAGGGACGAAGGTGTCCGACTGTCGGCTCGGGCTGTCTACTGCGCAATCGCAAATCGCGACAGCGGCGGAAACTGACCGGCAACTTCCTTTATGACCTGGGCGACCGTCGCCCACGTTGAACTCCTCGACGCTGTTTCGAGAGCTTCAACAGAATCGACGCCCTGGTACAAGACCGACACCTTGTCGTTTAACAACCCTTCTCCGAGGCACCGCTGGAAGTGGGCCTCGACCTTGTCGGCGTCGGGCAAAGCGCCGTCGCGGCAAGGAAAGGCCAGCGTGCCTGCGGGGTCTGCCAGCACTCGGGATGGCAGGCATCGTAGGGCCAGCGATAACGGCAACCGACTTCAACGCCCATGAATGGCGTAGTTGGCGTCCATCGCCTCGCTTTCGTCCATCGAGGACCACAAGGAGGCTTCGATGTAGGACATCGTGAACCTGTCGAGAGTCATCAATCAACTCCTTCCAGTCGGGCAACCCTACACGCTGCCGGTAAGCTCGTCTCGGGAATCAGATTCGGTGGATTCCCGCTCCCTTCGCACGATTTCCGAGACATGACGAATCGATGCGTGTAGGCTTGCCAACCCTTCCGCACAGAGGCGAATCGAGGTAGGCACAGCCGTTCAGAGGTGGAAGCCAAAATGCACGTTCTTCCAGCGACACATGAAACAGCCGATACCGGCCTGGACGACGTTTTCCGCGATTCTGTTTGGCGCATCGCCCGCGTCACCAGCCCGCAGATGGTCCTCAAGTACGACCCACGCCTCGCTGACCTCGGATGCCTGGACTGTTTGGAGAAGGCCGACTTCTTCGCCTGCGAACGAATCCTGTGGATCGTTGAACGGCGCGGTGTTTTGGTCGCAACGATGCGGCGATCCAACGACAAATACGAGTCGGTCTTCTGGAAGCAGCCAGAATTGATCGAGATTGCGGCTTGCCAACGTGCGTGGCAACTGCTGCCGATGTGGCTACAGATCCCCATCTGGCGGCGACTTATGGACTACATCCGAGGTTTTGCGTCGGTAGTCCATGACCGGCCAGAAATCCAGCGGCTGGCAGAAGTGACCTTTAGGGCCAGGGTGGAACGGGCCATCGAGCAGGGCAATCAACGGCTCCTTGAAGAACTCGTTGCAGACTGCCCCTTCTGGCGGATGGGCCGCGACGAACTGCTCCAGCAGGAACCCTGCGAATTGCGGCAATGGCACCGGCTACTTCGATTCCCAAAGGGGGAGGAGTCGCGGTCGCCGAACGCCGATTTCGTTCGCGCATTGCGGCACGCTGCCGGGCTGATCGACGCAACCGCTGACGAGGAGTAACACCATGAAGCAAGTCAGGATGAAGCGGTCGAAGTTCAAGCTGAGAAAGTTCCTCGACGCTCTGCACCTGTTCAGCCTGGATCATTGCGGAGATGGCAACCCGCTTCCCGTCGTTTCCGGCGGCACGGTCTACTCCGACGATTTCGATCTCATCGACGCCCTCGCCGCTGATGAAGACAGATCGGTCGAGGAGATTCCCAGAAGCTCGCTGGAACGGCTGGAGTTGGGCCTCAAGATGTTCGGGATGTTCGCGACCTCCAACGGCTTCGATGAATTTGACTGCGCGGACGGCGAGCAAGTCGAGGTGCCGAATCTCGATGACGAGGAAGAAGAGGAAGACGCGGAAGAAGAACCACGGCGACGGACCAAGAAGTACGTCGAAATGGTCGCGAACACGGTTTGTGACGAATGCACCGCCTACGGTTACGTCATTTCGCTTGACGGCGACACGAGCAAGATCGAGGGGAAGTGCATGCGCGACGTGAGTGGCGATTGCGAACTGGAGGGAATGCTGGAACCGAACCTGCTCAGTGATGCGATGAGGCGAGGGGTGAACTCGTTCTTGTTTCCCAAACGGAAAGGAAACTCATGAAGTTTGAAAACAGCGACGACAACCTCGAAAAACAGGCCAAGGTCGAGGTCGCGGCTATCCTTGGGCAGTCCGTCCCGATCCGAGCAAGGACGCTGGCCGAGGCCATCGCCGAGGCCGAGCGGCTCAAGGCATCCGAAAACATCTTGCTTGGGCAGAACAGCCTCTGGAACTGGAACAACGCACTGCCGGCCCACGAACGAGAAGAGATTGGCCAGTTCCAGGGCAAGCGTCACTTCTGGACCGCCGTTCGGTTTCGCAATCGGCCTCAATGACATGAAGGCGTTGAAGGCGGTAAGACGGGGGCCAGGGGACTTCGGACATGAGGCACGGCAAGTTGAAGGCTCCGCTCACTTCCGTGCCGCTTGCGACTGTCTTCGGGCTTGACGGTGATTTGACAGGAGAAGACGGGATGCCTCTGCGGACCTTCAAGCTGGAAATGGCTGTCTCCTTGGGTAACCGTTCACCGGCGATCTGGCCAAAAAACGTAGCCGGACTACAAAGATGGCCATGGTAAACATGAGGCATAGCACCTGTAGTCGTTGTGCGGATTGGGAACAACGCTGCTGCGCACTCCAAGCAGAGAACGATCA
>JBBSDR010000549.1:0-5467 GCA_038240465.1 Gemmatales bacterium | reverse complement strand
GTTCCCGGGGAAGGCTATCCGAGGTTTCATGTAGAGGTCGATGGCATACTATTCTGCTTCGCATCCCTCCAGGAGTTGCAGGTCTGCATCGACACACTTTCCCGGAAGCTCTTGCCGACCACGCTTCGACTTTCAAGAGAGCGTGGTGGGACGATTGGTCCGAACACCCATTGGCTAAGCCGGCTTCCGGCGAAGGCCAAGCCTTGGCGCTATCGGCAGAAGGCGGTCAAATGTCTGCGTGAGGCGCAGCAAGCGTTCGAGAAAGAGTTGAGCCGAGCTTAACAAGGACAACAAAGTGTCAGGATTCGATGACGCTCGTAGACTTGTATGCCGCGCTGGCCGCTGGCCGAGTCCGGATTCGCGAAAGCGTACTTTACGGATGACTTAAGTATGGAGTACCGGAAACGCTGTACGAGAGTTCGTGGTATTGTTGAAAACCCAGGATGCGCCGCGCTACTCGCGCAGACACTTCGGAGATCGTCATGAAGTATACCGTCCTGATCGAAGAGTCAGACGAGGGAGTGGCTGTGTCTGTTCCTGGCCTGCCAGGATGTCATTCGCAGGGAGATTCAGAGGAAGAGGCCTTGGCAAACATCGTTGATGCCATCCGCGAGTATCTGGACGCGGTCCAGGAATTGGCGAAATCGTCAGGGGCCAGACAGGCCGCAGTCGAAGTGTAAACATGCCGACCCCACGAATGTCTTCACCTGGGAGCAAGTGCTGGAGCGAGTGCAGAGCCGGTGATGAGCCTCCTTCTCACTTGGAACAAGGGCGAAACAAGGCGTCAGAAACCTTTCGGTTCATAACGTGGTAAGTTGAGATCAGTTCAAGGCACGGATGCAGGGATAAAAATGAGTTCAACTGATCCCGTGCCTCAGTTAACGCCAGGCCCAGCTCCCCAGATGCTGGCAGAGGCAATCCAGCATCTTCGCTCCTTGCCGCGGAATGCCACTCAACGGGCCGATGCCTTTGAAGCCCTCGCACGACAGATTGACACCTCAACGGGCGGCGCCTGGCAAGCTGCTCGCGGTGATGGAACAGACGGCTCCCAGATCTTCATCGGCCGCCAAGGAGAATCGCTTGTCGTCGCTCCGGATGGTAGTATTTATCGTGGGGCAATCGGGAGAGGCATCAACATCACGCCCAATGGACTTCGCCCGGACTACAGTTCGCTGAAGCAACTCGACTGACCAGGAGACACTGATGAACGATCGTGGCACGCTCCTTTATTGCGATGAAGCCCAGCAATTCATCGATGAAATCCAGGACCAGACAACCCGGTTGCTCGTCAACATGACCTTCGTCCACCTGGTCAAGACCGTCCATCTCGAGAAACGCGATATTCCCCGGACTGACGTTGATACGCTCTTCCTGGTGAGGTCTCTCGCGGAATTCTTCTCCGAACACGAGGTGATTGCCCGGACGCTGGAAGGCGAGAAAGTTGGAGCCTGGTTCGATGATGAGGCCTGAGTCAGGCAATGTGGCGGCAGCCGAGCGACTTCGGCCGAACTCTCTGTGCGGCGACGGAGGAAGAGGGCATGGAGGATCAGCCGATGCCGCCAAAACGTGAGCTTACCCGGCGCCGCTTCCTGCGCCGTGCGGTTCAGGTGAGCCTTGGCCTGACGGGAATCGCGGCAACGACGGCGGCCTATGGCTTCTGGGAGGCTTCTCAGATCCGTATCCGTCGAGCGAACGTCACGCTGCCCCATTTGCCGCCAGTGTTCGCCGGGAAAACTATCGCCGTTCTGGCCGACCTGCATCATGGCCCATTCGTGGGAATCGGGTTCATTCGAGAGGCTGTCCGGCTGGCGAACGCGCTTTCTGCCGATGCGTTTGCCCTGGTCGGCGACTTCGCCCACAACGGAATGCACACCATCGAGCAACTGCCGCCGTGCCTGGAGGCGCTCTCGCAATTGAAGGCCCCTCTGGGGGTCTTCGCGGTGCCGGGGAACCACGACATGCAACATCGTGGAGCGGTCTATCGAGAAGTGATGGCGGCGACACCGTTGACCGACCTGACCAACTGCTCGATCCGCTTGACGGTGTCCGGCGAACACCTCTGGCTGGCCGGGGTGGACGACCTGTGGTGGGGCAAGCCCGATCAGACCGCGGCATTGAGGGACATTCCCGAGCGATCGGCAATCGTCCTGCTCTGTCACAACCCAGATTTCGCCGAACAAAGCCCGGACGATCGAGTGGGACTCGTCCTGAGTGGCCACACACACGGCGGACAGATCTATCTGCCGCCCGTGGGGGCCTTGTGGATGCCCTCGAAATACGGCGACAAGTATCGCTGTGGACTGGTGGAGGGACCGTCGTCGCAGGTATTCGTGTCTCGGGGGCTTGGCGAAGCAGGCGTGCCGTTGCGATTGAACTGTCCTCCCGAGATCAACCTGCTGACGCTCACCCCGCCTCGGTAATGGGTGAGTTGGTGAAGGGAGAGCTTTTTCGTTCGTGCGGTGACACGAGAGGTGTTTTGGACTCACGCAGACGCCGCGATCCGCTATCATCACAGCACACCCACCGCTTCCTCACCCTGGAGTTCGCGACCATGCGACCCGTCCTCTTGCTCTGTGTCATGGCCGTCTCGTCTGTCACGGCCGCTGACTTCCCACTGCCGGACAAACTGCCCGAACGAACGACGTTGCCCGATCCTCTCGTCATGCTCAACGGCGACAAAGTGACGACGAAGGAAGAATGGCTCACGCGCCGCAAGCCCGAACTGCGCGCTCTCTTCCAGCACTACATGTACGGCAAACTACCGCCCCCCCACATGGTCGAGGGCAAGGTCATTCACGAGGACAAACAGGCGTTCGGCGGCAAAGCGACCCTGCAAGAAATCGCCGTCACCCTCGAGAAAGACTGGCCCGCCATCCATGTCCTGTTCGTCTTTCCCAACGAGCGCAAGAAGCCGGTCCCTGTCTTCGTTGGCATGAACTTCAGCGGCAATCACGCTCTCGTCAAGGACCCCGGCGTCCGGCTGCCGACAGCCTGGATGTATCCCGGGAAATTCACGACGAAAGACGGCAAGGCAACCAAGGAAGGACGCGGCAGCGCCGTCGACGTGTGGGCGCTGGAGCAGTCGATCGACCGCGGTTATGCCGTGGCGACGTTCTACAGCGGCGACGTCGATCCGGACCGCAAGGAGGTTCGCGGCGGGCTGCATCCGCATGTCCTGCCAGCTCGCCCGGGAGAGCGAGATCCGAAAGAGGCCGCAACCATCATGTTCTGGGCCTGGGGCATTCATCGCGTCATCGATTATCTCGTGACCCGGCCGGAAATCGATCCGAAGAAGATCGCCGTCGTCGGCCATTCGCGCCTGGGCAAGACGACCCTCGTGGCGGCTGCGTTCGACGAGCGGATCGCCCTGGCAATCCCGCATCAGGCCGGCTGCGGCGGAACGGCGCCCAATCGAACGAAGGACCCGAAGGTGGAGACGGTCGAACGTATCAACACATCGTTTCCGCACTGGTTCAACGACAACTTCAAGGCGTTCAACAAGGCGACCGACAAGCTGCCGTTCGATCAGCACTGTCTCGTCGCCCTGTGTGCGCCGCGGCCGGTGCTGTTCACGAACGCACTGGAGGATCAGTGGGCGAACCCAGCCGGACAGTTCGAGATGCTGCGCGCGGCCGATCCGGTCTATCGTTTGCTCGGAACGGGAGGACTGGAAGCGAAGACGCTGCCGGAGCCGGGCAAGCTCGTCGATAGTACGCTCGGCTACTACATTCGCGAGGGCAAGCACTCGATGACGAAAGCAGACTGGAAAGTGTTTCTCGATTTCGCGGACAAACAGCTTCGCTGAGTCTCAGCCGGTCGAATGGCGGACTGTCCGCTAAGCGGCAAGCGGCAAGAAATGATTCGGAGGACACCCGGGACCGTGTGGGCATTCGTCACGCTGGCGATTATCGCGACGGCCATCCTCATCAACTGGAAACGCTCCGGCAAATCGCTCCGCGCCTTCGTCGGTCTTGGCGTCGTCCGCCTCTACGCTCGTCTCTGGCACGGCTGCACCTTTCCCGCGCCCCTGGGAGCGCCCGCCACGGGCCCCGCCCTCGTCGTCGTCAATCACACCAGCAGTCCCGATGGCTGCTTCGTGCAATGCGGCAGTAAACGCGGCCTGACCTTTCTCGTCGCCGAGGAGTTCTTCCAGAAGTATTTCCTGTGGATCTGGGCGTCAACCGGCTGCGTTCCCGTCGCTCGCAGCGGCTCCGACATCCGCGCTCTGCGGCTGGGCCTCAGACGCCTTCAGGAAGGCAAGGTCGTCGTCGTCTTTCCAGAGGGAACGCTCTCCGGCGCCGGCATGGGCCGGCTGCGAACAGCCAAGGGCGGCGCCGCGTTCCTCGCTCTCCGCAGCCGAGCGCCTGTTTTTGCCGCCTACATCAGTGGGGGGCCGCAGCATCCGCGCGTCATTTCCGGCTGGTTCCGGCCCTCGAGCCGGCGCGTCCGCATCGTCTACAGCGCTCCGCTCGACCTCAGCCCGTATCTCGACCGGCCCATGAACCGCGCCCTGATCGAGGAGGTCACAGCGTTTCTGATGCGCCAGATTACCGCCCTGGCACCGGACTGCCCTTGATTTCCGCCCGCAAATCACCCACATTTGCCTACCAGGGGGTTGACACCCCCCGCTCGCCCCGGGCAACGGCAAGGAGGAGCGATCGTGGCGACCATGCACCCTGTCCGAATTGGCAACCATGTCTGCGGACCAGGCCAGCCGCTCCTGTGGATCCTCGGACCCTGCGTCATCGAATCGCACGATTTCACTCTTGCCCTCGCCGATACGCTGCGCCAGATCGGCGACCGTCTCAACATCCCCATTGTTTTCAAAGCATCCTACGACAAGGCCAATCGCAGTTCGGGCAAGACCTTTCGCGGTCCCGGCATCGTCGAGGGCCTCAAGACGCTCGACACCGTCCGCCGCCGCACGGGACTTCCGGTGACGACCGACGTTCACGAAACACAGCAGGTCGAGGCCGTCGGCCAGGTGTGCGACCTGGTGCAAATCCCCGCCTTCCTGGCGCGACAGACCGATCTGCTCCTCGCGGCAGGCAAGACAGGCCGGGCAGTCAACGTGAAGAAGGGCCAGTTCATGGCCCCGTGGGACATGAAGAACGTCGTCTCGAAGATGGAGGAGTCCGGCAATCGGCAACTGTTGTTGACCGAACGCGGCTCGACGTTCGGTTATGGCCAGCTCGTCAACGACATGCGCGCCATTCCCTGGATGCAGGATTTGGGCTGTCCCGTTATCTTCGACGCGACTCACAGCGTTCAGAAACCAGGAGGCAAGGGCGACCGGTCGGGCGGCGATCGGCTCATGGTCCCCTATCTCGCGCGAGCAGCAGTGGCGGCCGGCTGCGACGGCGTCTTTCTCGAGACGCATCCCCGGCCGGACGAGGCCCTCAGCGACGGACCGAACATGATTGCTCTAGAGGAGTTGCCGGCACTGCTGCAATGCTGCCTCCGGCTG